>DBXN01000143.1:14735-16104 GCA_002309585.1 Verrucomicrobia bacterium UBA1211 | reverse complement strand
ACCAACGAGAGTGTCGCGGTCAGGGCGGCCCAATCGTAGGACCAGTCAAACGCCCCTTTCCGGGGCGCGTAGGCATGCCAAATGGCCAGGGCCATAAATGCGACGACAAAGAGCGCCCGCCCGAATGTCAACGCATTTACGAATATCCGTTTTCTCTGCTGATTCATACAACCATGAAATCACATTTTGTGCCGGATGGCAAGCCTACACGCATCGTGAATAACATTCCGTTATTTGGTGATCGTGATGTTACGGTAGAGGATCGAGGATTTACCGTGCAGGCCCTGGAAACCGATGTATCCCACGGTGTCGGCATCCGCCAGCGCCTTGCCCTGGAATTTCTTCTCGATCGGCGTCCCCTTCGGGCTGACCGCTTTATCTTTCCACTGGCTCATGTCCATCTCGTTCACGAACTCGCCGTTCAGCCAGACCTTGATCACCGAACCCTTGCACTCGACCTCCATCTTGTTCCATTCGCCCGCAGGCTTGGTCACCACTTTGGTCGGCGCCTGATAGCCGTAGAACGCGGCGTTGCCGTGATAGCTGGGCTGCGTGCCGAAATCGTCGAGGATCTGGATCTCGATGGTGTTGGGGATCCAGTTGCCCTTGTCGGTGCACTTGATGAGGAATCCCGCGTTGGCCTTCGGGGAGAGCTGGTATTCGAACGAGACCTTGCAGTCGCCGATCTTCTCCTTCGTCCAGATCGCGGCGTCTTTGTTCGCCTTCAGCACACCGTTCGCATCCATCGACCAAATGGCCGGATTGTAATCGGCATCCGCCAGATTCTCGCCGAAAAGCGGACCGGTCTTGGTCTCGCCCATCGCGCACATCGTCACAGCACAGCACATCGCAAGCAACATCTTCTTCATGATGATCATCCTTTATTGTCCGTCCCTCACGCGACGACACCGGCCATCCCGCCTGAAACGGCTCTTTCCATGATTGACGCAAGTAATTGTACCATAACCCTAGCGCCGTGTTAAGATGAAAAGTCGCGAATGATACCATCCGTCTCCTCCCGCATGTCAGCGGCGGGTACGGCGACGGACGGTCTCGAAGGCGGCGGCTGTGGCGTTTTCCTTCTCGGGTTTGTCCGCTTGAACGCCGGGGACGGGTTTGGACGGTTTATTCCGCCCTTCGGGTTTGCCGGCCCGGTTTTCCCCTTTGCGCGCCTCATGTTTGGCGGCGGTTGGTTTCCGCGGGGGACGTTTTGCGAGGCGTATGAACGGATTGAGATTCAGCCTCAGGCCGAGACGCGCGGATGTCGCGGAAGCGAGCATGAGCAGGGCGGCGAGGAGGTAGATGAACGGGGCGAGTTGGACGAAGCGGCGGAAGGGCGGGAGGGCCTCCCAGACCGTATCGGCCGGGG
>DBXN01000143.1:14320-14616 GCA_002309585.1 Verrucomicrobia bacterium UBA1211 | reverse complement strand
GATCGGCACGAACGCGGAAAGGGTTTCGGTGTCGTCCCACTGCAGGGTGCCGGTGATACGCGTGGGACCCGAACCTTCACGCTCTACAAGCGTCACGAGCGGGAGCCCGGCGTTCGATAGGGCGGCTTCCGGGCTTTCGCTCTCCGCCACGGCGGTGATGCGCATACCTCCCGAAACGGCGCGCCGCTCGAAGACGAAACCCGGTGCGCGCGAACCTTCGTCGCCGAGCGTCCAGCGTGCGATCGCGGCGGTGAGTTCCGCGCCGTAGCCGGAGGTCATCAGCGGGGCGGAATACC
>DBXN01000143.1:9078-14295 GCA_002309585.1 Verrucomicrobia bacterium UBA1211 | reverse complement strand
GCCTGGCGGAACGCGAGCAGCGGCGCGGGGTCGTCATCCGCCGGAAGGGCCAGCATCGCGGTTTCACACCCTTCACGGCGGTAGGTCACGTTGTACCCTCCGACGATCGGTTGGGCTGGCGGTTCGGCGTCGCTGAGCTGCCGGAGCGACGCTTCCACCCGTACGGACGCGGGATTGGTCACCATGGCCGTCTTGCAGTTTAGGTAGGTGTCCTGCTGGAAGAGGCGCGGGATCTCCGCCGCGTTGTCCTCGAAGTAACACTCACCGTGCCCCGCTTCGGCGATGTCCTGCAGCAGCTTTGCGTCGCAGTCGCTCTGGGAACCGAGCGCGATCACGCTCACCGTGATGCCGGAGGCGAGGGCCTTTCCGAGGTAGTTGGCGTAATCACCGGGTTCCTCCGAGTCGGCCGCGTCGGCGAAGAGGATGATGTGCTTCACCGGGGTCTCCGCTTTCGCCAGTTCGCGGATGCCCGCCATCAGACCCTCTTCCACGAAGATACCCCCGCCTTCCGATTTGATCGAGAGCACGTGGTTACGGTTGGCCTGCGCCGTCGCCGCGTCTTGCAGCGGCAGCACCATGTGGGGGGCGGAATCGACCGCGATCACCGTGACCTGATCCATCGCGCCGAGCATCTCGATCGCGCTGGCGGCGCCGAGGTTCGCCATGTCCATCTTCGTACGTCCGCCGCTTCCGGTCTCGCACGCCATCGAACCCGAGCGGTCCATGACAATCGCGAGCGCAATCGAATACTTGCGGTGTTCCTGCCGCAATTCCAGCGACACGGGAAGGATGTCCTCCACGGCGGTCCGGTACCAGCCGCCCGGGCCGAACGCCATGTCGCCGCCCGTGAGGGCGAGACCGTGGCCGAACTCCTCGACAAACGCCACGAGCGACCGCATTGCGGCGGGCTGGAAGTGTTTCGCGGGGACATTCTCGATGACCACCCCGCCGTAGGAGCCGAGCGCGGTGAGGGTACAGTCGAACGCCGCCGCGGGGTACGCTTCGACGGTCACCCCGCCGGCGCGGGCGATCGCCGGCGCGGGTGATTCCGTCCCGTCGTAAAGCCAGAGGAGCGGCTTGCCGCCGCGCGTCTCCACCAGAAAGGCGGCGCGGTTGTTCTCGGGACACGGATCGTCGGCCGAGGGCGAGATGTGGAGCGTGTAGCGGCGAAGTCCGGGATGGTCGGCGCGGTCGCGGAAGACGAGCGGCGTGAGCCCTTCGCGGAACCGCGCGGTACCGCGCGCGATCACGTTCGTCCCGATTGCGAGCGCGTAGGCGTTCGTGGAGGGTTCGGGTGATGAAATCCAAGCGGTCACGCAGATGAAGCTGCCGGGCGTGACGGAGGGCGACGCGTCGATGCGCGAGATGAAGAGATCGTGCGAGAAGGGGCGTGTTTGGAGCAGGGTATCGACGGGAAGCGAGCACGCCGCGTCGCCCTCGTTGTCGGTGAGTCCGTCCGACAGCACGAGAACCCGCGCGGGCGTTCCCGGAACGGCCAGAGCCTCGGCTTTCGCCAGCGCGCCGGGAAGGTCGGAACCGTCCCGCCCGAGTGTTTGCACGAAACCCTCAAATCCCTTTTTCGAGGGCTGTTGCTCGATGGCCGAGCCGCGGCCGAAGGAGACGACCGCGAGTTCCGCAGCCGCCGGCCGTTTGGCCGACAGGGCGCGGATGATCTTCTCCTGTTCGCGCAGGGCGCTGTCGCTCATCGAGAGCGAACGGTCCGCCGCGACGATCAGTGTCCCGCACCGTTCGTTCTTCGGGAAGACGGGACGGGCGATCGCGAGGAGGGTGAGCGCGGCCAGGACGAACGCGGTCTTCACGCGGTAGAGGAACCCGTACAGGAGAAGGGCCGCGACCGCGATGGCGGCGGGAATCCAGGCGATCGAATGGGTGCGCATCGTCTGTTCGGGAATGGCGGCGGANNCAGCGGGTGAGATCGGATTCGTCCGCGTCAAGCACACCTGCCGCCGGTTGCCGTTTGGGGGGCGTCTCCGTCTGGCCGTCAGCCCGGGCTGCGGCGGAAGCCGCCGTGACGGCGTTCTGCACGAAGGCGGGGAAGGCGGGCGAACGGAAGAAGGCGAGGCGGGGATGCGCGAACGCCACGGTGCAGCGGTTGGGTTCGATGGCGATGAGCGGATGTCCGCCGATCGCCGCGACGGCGAAGCCGTCGGGAACCGTATCCGAAAGGGCGTAGGAAAGACCGTCGAGCGTGACGCCGTCGAGCAGCGGTTCACTCGGTTCCGCCCAGACCGGTCCCCGGATCGCGTTGGTTCCGGAGGGAAGGAACGTGAGGCGGTAGGCGGACCGGATATCGGAGGCGCGGTCGGTCACGAGGAGATCTGCGGGCGTCTCCCCGTCCGACACGTATTCCCGGACAAATCCGGTCGCGTCCAACGCGCGTTTCACCAGCGTGGCGAGTTCATTATCGGCGAAATCCAACCGCGCGGAGACGGACGGAACGTCGGGGGGATCGAGGCGGATGGCGTTGTCGGCGTCGAGCGCGTCATGCGGGATGGAGACGGCGATGGCCGGGGATGCGGCGGGGATCTCACCCGCGAAACGCGCGCGCCCTTTGTCGTCAAAGGCGAGGGTCGTCTGTCCGACACCTTCGACCGTGAGGCGGCAGGAGACGGGTTCATCGCCGAAGCGGCGCACCTCGATGAAGAGGGCATCGCGGTCGGGGTCGCGCCGCCGCCGGCGCGCAGCGGTGATTGCACAGTTCGGCAAAGGCGCGCCGAACGCCTCCCACCGGACGCCGTTGGCGGGAAGTTCCGTCTGCGGCGGCCGGTCCGTCAGCACAAGGATCTCGTCGCCCGGAAGCAGGATCGCCTTCGCGGACGAAAGCTCGCGTTCCAGCGCGCGCGCGTCGGCGGCGGTCCGAACACGTATGGTCTCCTTGGCGCCGCGTTTCCGCTCGCGTTCCAGAAACGCCTCGGCCCGCTTTCCCGCCTCGCCGGCGGACATGGAGGGGGAGGTGTCGAGAATCGCGGTGAGCGAACCCGACGAGCGCCGCCAGCACAGGGGGGTAAGCGCGGCGGCGACGAGCGCGAGGAGGATCAGCAGTTCCAGCCAGAACCGCGGCGGCGTGCGGAGCCGGTCGCGTCTGCGGGCGGCTGAGAGCGAGGCCGCCGGTTGCGGCCAGAGCAGGAGCGACCCGACCCTCTTCGGCGGGCTTCGGCGGCGGAAGCAGTAGACGGCGGCGAGGATGCCTGCCGTCGCGAAACCGATTGCGGCCAGGGGTGTCGCCAGGATCATCGGCGTCCCTCCAGAATGCCGGCCTCCGCCAGTTCGCGGACGATGGCGTTGCGCGGCGCCTCCGCCGGAAGGTCGATGAACGTCGCGTTGAAACGCCGCGCGGCGGCGCGCCAGCGGGCGGTGTGCGCGGCGAGCGCGTCGAGATAGGCGGAGACCGTCTCATTATTCAGCGGAAGTTCGCGCGTCTCGCCCGTCTCGCTGTCCACCAGCTCGCCCGATCCGCCGATCGCGGGGGCGGTCTCCGAGGCGGCGAGGATGCGGATCACGATCACGGTCGCGGCGAGATGCGAAAGACGGGCGATCTCCCGTTCGGGGTCGAGGTCGATCATCAGATCCGAGAGCATGATGCGGACCGCGCGGGGCGTGCGCGGCTCCTCGCGCTCGATGACGCGGCATCCGGCGGCGGATGCGGTGATCAGCCCGGAGAGGTAATCGGCGGTGTCACGCTTGGCCGGCGGAACCTCCATCGAGGCGGAACGGTCGCGGAAGAGCTCGATCACCGGTGCCACCTCCTCGCGGTGGACCTTGACGACTTCGCGGTCGGAGCGGGCGAGGACGTTCCAGTCAAGGTTGCGCAGGTCGTCGCCGGGCGCGTAGTCGCGGTAGTCCTGAAACTCCAGCGACTCGCCCGCGCGCGGCGCGGAGACCGGTCCCGGACCGCCGCGGAGGGCGCGGCGGGGAATCAGAAAACGGACGGCGATCCCGTCGGCGAGTCCCTGCTGTTCGGCTTCGGTCATGGTTTGCGGAATTCCCGGAATTCTCTGACGGTTACGACGAGGAGGAGGATGACGACAACCCCCATGGCAAGCGCCGTGGGGAGGTGCAGCCCGGTTTCATGGAGGATGCCGTCGAGGTTACAGGGGAGAGCCTGCACCGTTTTCCGGTCGATACCATCCATCTGGGCGAAAAGGGTCAGGGCGTTCACGGCCATGACGTACAGGAGGGCGATCTTGCCGATGGCGTTCGCGACACGTCTGGCGCGGGTGAGAAAGAGGCGCGCGAGGCTCCCCGCGAGGACCGCAAGACCGGCGAACTCGCCTGTGATCACGAGGTGTTTGCGGAGGGCATCCGAATGGGAAAGGTAAGGCATGACAGGCGTGATGGCGGCCAGGATCAGCAACGCGAAGAGCATGGACGGCACACTGCCCGTCGCGAACGGGAAGGCGAGAAGGCGGAGGAAACGGCGACGTGGCGCGTGGAGTCGGGCGCCGCGTGAGAGGGGCATCGGGTACCATGCGGCACGGAGCAGGATCATCAGAGCCACGAATCGCCAGATGAAGCACCACTCTTCCCGCGTATCGGGCGAGAGGAGCGTCAGGGCGCTGACGGCGAAGAGGATGGCCTGGGTGATGCGGAGCGGGCGGTCGCTGTCCAGATGCGGCGGGGTCAGTTCCGCCGCCGCCTGCACCCGGCAATATGCGATCAGACTGACGTACAGCAGACAGGTGATTGCCACGCCCATGACGGTTTTGCTGCCGGAACTCATCCAGATACCTCCGCCACTGTGTGTCAGGGCCGCGATCATCAAACCGTAAAGGCTCGGCAGAAAACCGAACATGAGCAGCAGCGTGATGATCCTTACCGCGACCGGACGCGTTGTGCAGGCCGGCAGAAGTCCCAGCGAGAAAGAGGCGACACTGCCCGCCAGAAGCGATAGCGGTATCATGAGCGTGGTGATCAGGTCGATGCCGCGCATCAGGTAGGAGAGGACGAAGAACGGCATCGCGAGGGCTACCGCGATCGCGGTGATCAGGGCGACCGCCGTGATCTTCCCGGTGACGATCTGGACCGGGGTAAGCGTGGTTGTGAAGGTGAGCCCAAACTCCTCCTTGCCGGTTTCGAGGATCGTCTTGATCGCGGCGAAAAGCGGGATCGCGCCACATGTGACGATGCCGGTGACGATGGAAACGGCGATCAACGTGCTTTCGCCGAATCCCTTGCCCAAGGCGATCTCGGTCGGCG
>DBXN01000143.1:5480-8959 GCA_002309585.1 Verrucomicrobia bacterium UBA1211 | reverse complement strand
GGTCATGCGAGGGTTCCTTTCGTCACATGCATGAAGACATCTTCAAGTTTTCCCAGCTCCGGTTCGAAGAGGATCGGCACGAGCTGCTTGGCGAAGAGGTGTCCGGCGAGCGTTGCCGCGGCCTCATCGCCCGCCGCGGTCTTCACCCGCCAGCCGTTTCCGCTACTCTCGGCGGCAAGCACGCCGGGTGTTTCGAGGAGAAGCGGGAGGGCGTTTTCGTTGATACTGGGAAGGAACCGCAGTTTGATCCAAGTCTCCTCCGAGGCCTTGACCTCAGCGTTCAGCCGTTTGCCGCTTTCGATGATCACCGACGCGGTACACATCTCCTCCAGTTCACTGAGGATGTGCGACGAGATGAGGATCGCCTTGCCGTTCTCGCCGAGGGCCTTCACCAGCTCGCGCAGTTCGATGCGCGCGCGGGGGTCGAGCCCGTTCGCCGGTTCGTCCATGATGAGGACGGCGGGATCATGCACGAGGGCGCGGGCGAGGGAGACGCGCTGCTTCATCCCCTTCGAGAGGGCGTTCAGGGTACGGTCACGGAAATCGGTGAGGCCGGTGAACTCCTCCACGCCCGCGACGGATTTGCCCACGGCGGCTCCGCGGAGCCCGTAGGCGCGCGCGAAAAAGTCGAGGTATTCATCGACGGTCGTGTCGGCGCGGCTCGGCAGGTCATCGGGCATGAACCCGATCATGCGGTGCGCTTCTCTGGGGTTGTCGAGAACCGAAACGCCGTCAAGCGTCACATCGCCCGCGTCCGGCACGTCAAGCGTCGCCATGATGCGCATGGTGGTGGTCTTGCCGGCGCCATTGGGCCCCACGAATCCGACCACATCACCGGAGGAAAACGAGAAGGAGAGCCCGTCTACCGCGCGGAAGTCGCGGTTGAAGATCTTTACGAGGCCGTTCACATCGACGTTCATTCGGCCACCTCCTTGAATTTACCGTAGATAATTCCCTCCGCCTGCGTGTCGGTCGCCTTCCCCGAAACTGGGTTGGGAAGGAAGGGGGAGCCGTCCACTTCGGCGATGTACTCGCCGACCGGTAAGTCATCCAACACCTTTCTCGCGAACGAGAGATTCGCCCGCCAGTCGCGTCCGAAATCGGTTGCGCTTCCGAACGGATACCGTTGGCGGGGCGGTTTCGGCTTCACGTCCTTTTTCTCCGCTGCCGCCCGTCCGCCCGGCGGAATATCGTGAAACGTCCACAGTTCCCCGCCGATGTTGGCCTGTCCCTTGACGATGCGTGCGCCGAGCAGATTCACGACGGAGACCTCGCCGGACGCGGCCACGCGGAAGTCAAGTTTCTCGGAGCGGTCGCAGAAACGGTCGAAATCGAAGAACACGGTCACGAGCGGCGTCACCCATCTGCCGCCGAGCCGTTGCGCGTCCGTCACGTTGACAAGGGGTTGGCGGTCGCTCTCATGGGTAGACGTACTCCTTTTCGCAAAGGTGGCGTCGATGGGGAAGGAGAGATACCGCTCGATGGAGACGGGGGAGAAGATGGCGCATTGGCCATGCGTCAGGGCCTTCTTCGCGGGCTGGTCCAGAAGCGTGATCGACTGCAGCCGTACCGATGGGGTTGATCCGAAGAAAAGAAAGGCGGTCAGGGCGATGGCGGCCGCGAAAAGGGCGGCGGCGCCGGGCAGGATGGCGAGGAGACGCATGCGCCTGTTGCGCTTGACGCCGCGCAGGATGGCGAGGGGAACGATCACGAGCGCGAAGACAGCCAGAACAAGAAGAAGCGTCTTGACGGGAAGGGTCGATTTGGATTTGATCGGGATCTGGTTGAGCAGTGTGGATATCGGGGTATAGTTGTCACCGGATAGTGTCTCGTAGGAGGTGTCGATCGCTTTGAGCGCCTGGATCGCCTCCTCGCCGTCGGCGAAACCGTTGGCGCCTTTTGTCACGATGACGGCGCCGCCGAAGAGACGGTAGGCGTTGAGGGCGGATTTCGTCTCTTCGCTGAGTTCGGCGTATTCGCCGTCCGTGATGGCCACGGCGTCGTATGTGGAATAACCCCGCCAGTCACGGGGCCACTGTGCCGCCGGGAAGGTGAACTGAACGGCCGTCATGGCGTAGGTCGGTGTTTCTTTGGTGGAGCCGTATCGATGACCGGGATCTCCGTGCTTCGGCGTGTATTGCCCCGTCTTCTTCGCCTTTGTGAGGTCATCCCGGAACCGGTTCGCCGATAGGCGGCCGGAAAGCAGCATGGATGGCGGCGTATTGCGGCAACGATTGCCGGGAAACCTAAACCCTCCAAACGCGGGGTTGATGTCGGTCATTTTGACTCCGGGTGTCGTCTCCACCAGCAAGAGGTTCGGTTTGGAATAAAACGATACGTCGAGAGGGCGGAAGGGCATGAAGAGCGTGAATTCAACTGTTCCGCCGGGCGGGAGGGTGAAGCGCTTCTTGGTCTCCGCATAATAGTGGTCTGCCACCGAGATCAGGAAGTGACGCTCCTTCACGGCGGAATTCGTGAACCGCAACGTGATGCCCGGTGTGCCGTGATGGACCTCTTTTGCGCAGTGTTCCAGGTAAGAGGCCTCAAGGTCCGGGAAACCGTGTTCCCTGACCTTCAGATCGGTCATCGACGCAACGGTTTGCAGTCTCAAGGGCGGCGGAGCGACGAGATCGCCGGTTACGGTATTCTCCACCGTCACTCCTTTCGCGAGTGTGACGGTCAACGCGACCGCCAGCGCCAGAATCCGGTAGGGTTTCATCACGCGGGACCTCCTTGTGTCATTCGGCCACGGGGACCGATCCGAGAACGCCGTCGATCACGGAACGGGCGTCAATGCCGTCAAGCTTGGCGCGGTAGTCGAGGATGAGCCGATGGTTGAGGACCGGGAAGGCGACCGCGCGAACGTCATCGAAGCCGACGGAGGGGCGGCCGTCCATCAGCGCGAGCGCGCGGGCCGATTCCGCCATGGCAATGGCCGCGCGGGGCGAGGCCCCGCAGGTGACGTGAGGCGCGCCGTGGGTGGCCGCCACGAGCCGTCCGATCCAGTCGGCGACGGCCTCGGGGAGCACCACCCGGCCGACAGTTTCAAGCGCGCGCGCCAGCGATTCGCGCCGGAGCGTGAATCCGCTTTGCGGCATCTCGCCGTGCGCGCGGGTGGTGATGATCGCGGTGAGTGTCGCGGCGTCGGGCGGCGTGACGGGAAGCTTGAAGAGGAACCGGTCGGTCTGCGCTTCGGGCAGGGGATAGGTCCCCTCCAGTTCGATCGGGTTCTGGCTCGCGAGGACAAAGAAGGGGTCGGGCAGGGGACGCGTGACGCCCATCAGCGTGACGGTCCGCTCCTGCATCGTCTCAAGCATGGCCGACTGCGTCTTCGGGGAGGCGCGGTTGATCTCGTCGGCGAGCAGCAGGTTGCAGAAGACGGGGCCCGGTTTGAACGCCATGGCGCGGTTCCCCGCCGCGTCCGTCTCAAGGATGTGCGCGCCGAGGATGTCCGACGGCATCAGGTCGGGGGTGAACTG
>DBXN01000143.1:5251-5390 GCA_002309585.1 Verrucomicrobia bacterium UBA1211 | reverse complement strand
CCGAGCAGCATGCGGTCGAGGGCCGCAAGCGTCTCGTCGAGATCCTGTTTCACGGGGGCGACCGTGTCGGGGGTGAGAAGGGTCATGGCTGCTTCCTTTCGGTTTCGAAAAATCGTTTGACGGTGCCGCGGTGGCGCGG
>DBXN01000143.1:0-5171 GCA_002309585.1 Verrucomicrobia bacterium UBA1211 | reverse complement strand
GCGTTTTTCGAGGGGTCTTCCGTGGAGACCGATTCGCCGACTTTGGTTTCGGAGCGGTTGCCGGTCAGTTCGGCTTTTTCGGCGCGGTCCTTGAGTTCGGATCCGTCGAGTTCCGCCTCCTCGCCGAAACGCAGGGCGGCGTCGCCGCGGCCTCGCGACACGCCGCCGCTTCCGGGACCATCCTCCTCGTCATCATCGTCGTCGTCATCGTCATCGCCGCAGCTGCCGTCGCATTCGCCCTCACTCTCGCCGAGGCGCCGTCCGCATCGGGCGCATCGTCCGGCGGAGGATTCCTCAAGCATCTTCTGAAGCTGTTCGGCGCTGTCGGGGAGCGTGGCGAGGGAGGCGAACGAGGCGTTTTCCGGAAGGAGGTGCTTCGCGGCCTGGGCGTCGATGTCGAGAAGGGCGTCCAGTTTCTCGCGCACGGCATCGACCGCATCGAGCGTTTCGCCGGGTACGGCGGGGTCTGCCTCCCGCTCGATGCGGGCCAACTCCTCCTGAAGCGCCTTGATCTCTTCGGGGTCCAGCGCCTCCGCCTCCCTGAGTTCCGCCAGCTCGTTCTTGATCTCCGTGGTGACGTCCGGGAACGCCGGCGCGGGGACGGGCGTGGCCCCGGCGGCGAACCAGCTGTCCGGGGCGGCCGCCACAGCGGCCAGCGCGGCGAACGCGACCAGTGCGCCGGGTACGGCGCGGTGCCAGGTACGGGGGACCGATGGCGTGACGGGGTCGGGATGCGGCCACCGCTCCGCTCCCGGGAGACCGTCCACCAGAACCATCCCGCCCGCGTGCGACGCATCCTCGACAAGCGCGAGACAGGTCGCGCGCGAAGGTGAGCGTGTCAGTGCGCGGAGGGCGCACACGATCATTGCCAGCGGCACGGCGGCGAAGATGGCGAGGGCGGCTGCGGGGAGGGGACTCAAAAACGCGCGCGCGGCCAGCAGTCCGCCTGCGGCGATGGCGGAGCCGAGGGCGATGCCCTTCAGAACGCCCCCCGCGAGTAGGTCGATATGAAATCGGCGGAGCAATACTTTTGTCGCGTCATTTTTCATGGTCGCTTTATACCACATCAGCGGCGCCTTATCAATAACAAGTTGGGGGATGCGGTCCATCCGGCACGTTGCCGTGCGATCACGAAAAGGGTGAGGGTTGAGACCTGCCCTCCTCCTCTCGATTCTCCATTCCCCGGTTGAATCTTTTACCCTTTCTTCCCATTGCCACGTTCCTTTGGGGATGGTATACTGATTCTGTTTTTATGGTGGGGGATGTTAGGGTGTCTCCCGAAATACAGACAAATGATGGAGGTTACAGAATGAATCGGTTCTCACGGCGTTCGTTTCTGAAGACAGGTGCGGCGGCGGGATTTTTCATTTCCGCGTCGCGCATTTACGGTCAAGAAGTCAAGGCGGGTGATCAGAAATTGCGGATTTTGAAGGTCGGTACCGGCGGCATGGGCGGTTCGGATATCAACTCCCTCTCGAACTGCAATGTGATCTTCACGGGCGTGTGCGACACGAACCCCGACACCCTGAAGAAAGCGATGGAGCGTTTCGCGGGTGTCCCCGGCGACACCGACTACCGGAAGCTCTTTGAGAAGGCGATCAAGAATTGCGACGCCGTCTGCGTTTCGACCGCCGACCATACCCACGCGATCATCGCGCTGGAGGCGATGCGCCAGAAGAAGCACGTCTATGTCCAGAAGCCCTTGGCGCATGCCTTTGAAGAGTGCGAGATGCTGATGGCCGCCGAGAAGAAATACGGCGTCGTGACGCAGATGGGCAACCAGGGCCATCCCGGTGTCTACCGCTATGAGCGGCTGTGGGAAAAGAAGTTCTGGGGCGACGAGATCCTGGAGGTCCACTCCTGGACCGACCGGGCCAAAGGATGGTGGCCGCAGGGCATGACGGAACCGGCGAAGGGCGAGCAGGTCCCGAACGGGTACAATTGGGATTGCTGGCTGGGGCCGGCCGCGAACCGTCCCTATTCCGGCGCCTATCTGCCGTTCAAGTGGCGCGGATGGAAAGATTTCGGGTGCGGCGCGATCGGCGATATGGCCGTTCACAACTTCGATCCCGCCTACTGGGTGCTGGATCTCGGTCTCCCGGTCTCCGCCAAGGCGTGGGTGGACAAGCCGTCCAAGGTGGCGTTCCCGAACGAGTCGACGATCGATATCAAGTTCGGCCCCTCGCCGAAGTGTCCCAAGGGCGTCCTGATGCACTGGTACGAGAGCAAGATTCTCCCGAAACGGATTCCTGGCATGCACCAAGACTATACCTATGACGGCAACGGTTGCATGATCGTCGGTAACCGCGCAGCGACCGTCGGCGGCAGCCACGCCAGCAAGCCTCAGGCGGTTGCCGCGACCGGAAAGGATTTCGGTCCCGAGACCAAGGAACTTCAGCGCGAGTGCAACGAGATCCTGAAGGGCAACGGCAAATGGAATTATGACCACTACAAGCAGTGGGTCGACGCGTGTATCGCGAATGACCAGACGGCTCCGGGCAGCCGGTTCGCCTATGCGGCTCGGCTCACCCAGACCCTTCTGATCGGCTGCATCGCGCAGTTCTTCCCGGGGCAGGAGTTGATCTTCGATCCCAAGAAGAAGGTCTTCACCAATAACGCCGCCGCGAACGCGATGCTGAAATGCACCGGCCGCCCCGGCTTCACGCTTCGCGTGTAACCGGCTTGACGAGCTGATGGTGTCCCGGCGCCCGAAACCTCCGTTTCGGGCGCCGTTTTTTTGCGCTTGCGCGGGGATGGCGTTCCAGTTAAAATATATCCATTCTATGGTATAATGTCTGTTATGGGACCCCTTTTCAGGAGGTTGGTTGGAGTGAATATGAGAAAGTCAGTTTGGATGTGCTTTGCGGCCAGTGCGGCCCTAACCCTTTCCGCCTCCGCCTCGGTCGCCATCCTGTCTTCCTTCCGCTCCGGAACCGGGGAGGACCTGCCGATTGCCGTCTCAGGCCCCGAGGCGCTGCGCCGCGAGCTACGCGCGGCGCAGGCGGCGTCGTTGCCCTCGGCCGTCCCCCTGACGGTTGACGCCGGATGGCGGGTCTACACGGGCGACGAGGGCGAGAACGCCGCCGCGCTGGCGGAGGGGCTGCTCCCCGCCGAGTCCCCGGACGGCGGGACCGGCTGGCCGGTGACGGTGCGCGAGGACCCGTGGACACGGGCGACGGTCTTCCTGAACGCGGCCGGCGACACCATCGGATGGCTCTCTCCCCCGGAGGGGTATGATCCGGAATGGATCCTTTCGGAGACCTATCCCGGCGGAGTCCCCTCCTGGGTCGATCCCAGATCGTTCGACCCCGCGTCCGTCGCGGTGACCGTCTGGCTGGCGACGGGGCGGGACATCCCTCCCGCCTTCGGGAGAACGGCCCCGGCCTATCGGAAAGCGGCCCCGTCCGGGGTACGGGCCGCCGCGCCGCGGAGGTCCGCTGCGGGGGGCGCCGACACCGACGGCGACGGGATGCCGGACGCGTGGGAGACCGCGCACGGGCTTGATCCGCTCGACCCAGCGGACGCGGGCCGCGACCCGATCGGGGAGGAGGGCGGCCTGAACCTCTACGGGTTCTGCGGGAACGACGGAGTAAACCTCTTTGATTATTTGGGCATGGAATGGTTAATTGCCCAAAACCATTACTACAGCGCGAAAGCCATAAAAAGCGATTCAAACAGTGACACAATTGCTTCTCTTGCAGATAAGATCAAATTAAGCGCTTCTGAAGCGATGCAATGGGCCAGAAAGAATGAGGTTGGGGATAAGTTCTCATCAGAGACTGAATTGTCCAAATCCTGTTTTGTCTATATTCCAAATAACATCAAAACGTACCTACCAAAAGAAGAACCCATTCCAATTGGCTATAAGGAATATATTCCTCTTTATAATCTGCACATGTTTCTTAAGCATGCGGTGAGTATTGGTATCCGAGACAATTTATTAGACATTGCCGCAATATATTCGGAAAGAGGTTATTCGGTAGAAACTTTTGACTATGCATTGATGTCGTATAACACCCAGAATGATAACGGGTGGCCGTTATATGGAATTATTGTAGGAGGACATGGTTTTCGCAGTAATGGCTGCCGAGGAATGATCAACATGGATAATTCCATTCCCTGCTCGGCAATATCCTTTTTCTCGAAAAAATGTTATGATTATGGACTGGTAGTTGTTTTTGGGTGTTATGCCGCTGCAGGGAACTGGCAGTCATTGGCCAGTTCGTCTGCGGATTGTTTTATTTCTCCCGACCGGATAGTCGGATTCTGGGAATTTGAAAAAGTCTATCAACGGATCCTTTTACGATGAAAACACCATCCCCAAAGAAACGTTTCACATGCCTTGACCGGATCGTCACAATCAGTGCCTTATTCTATGTATTAGGGGTTGGCATATTCATTCACTTGGACGACAAAAATAAAGAAGAACGGCAGGCCTTGAGATATAAGGCGATTGAGATGGCCTACATGGTTGGAAAGATCGTGACACAAATAGAGGGAGAGGGAGCGCCGATAGAATATTGCTCATTGATAGATGACACTTCTAATTTGGTTTCAGTGTCAAAAATTGAAACAATCGATTCTCCCCACAGTTACAGGTTGACAAGTAAAGGGGTTAATAGGATGCTTACATTTAAGGGGGTAATGAATTGGCATTATGAGCTGTCACGGATAGCCACTCACCAATGGGTAATTGATATTCGGGAAACACCCTCAATGGAAATGGCATTGGAGTACCTCCCGTTTCTGGACAACGATTTTTCCGCAGTTGCGAACAAGAAACGTTTTTTGGAAAAAAATCGGCTCTACCAAACTGGCACTAATGTTTGGCATTTAAATGCGTGCGATTTGTTCACTACTGTGGCCGAGTAACACAATGACCATATTATTTCATGGCAGGATCCAATTGGGCAATAATATCATCAGGATGACAGACTTCTTGGTTGGATACGGCTACGACGCGGAGGGGCGGCTCTCGACCGTCTCCTGCGGCGGCTTCACCGTGACCTACGCCTACACCCCGGACGGGCTGGACGCGGGCTACGCCGTGGCCTGCGCCAACGGCACGGCCATCACCCGGAGCGTCGCCCGAGACCCCTGCCGGCGGGAGTGGGTCACCGGGATCACCAACGCCGTCAACGGGACCGCCGTCAAAGCCTACGCGCTCACGC
>DBXN01000096.1:19608-30441 GCA_002309585.1 Verrucomicrobia bacterium UBA1211 | reverse complement strand
GGCGGAACCTTGGCGACAATCGCCTCCAGGACATCCGGAACCCCCATACCGGTCTTCGCACTGATATGCAACGGCAGCTCCACCGGCACGCCCAGCACATCCTCGATCTGATGAGTCACCTCGTCAATCTTCGCTCCGGGCAGGTCGACCTTGTTCAGAACCGGCAGAATCTCCAGATTGTTGTCCACCGCGAGGTAGGTGTTGGCGACGGTCTGCGCCTCGACCCCCTGCGCCGCGTCGACGACCAGCACCGCGCCCTCGCACGCGCCCATGCTCCGGGAGACCTCGTAGGCGAAATCGACATGTCCCGGCGTATCGATCAGATTGAAGAGATACCGCGTGCCGTCCTTGGCGGTATAGTTCATCGAGACCGGGTGGGACTTGATGGTGATGCCCCGTTCCCGCTCCAGATCCATCGCGTCCAGCGTCTGTTCCCGCAGGTCGTGGGGATCAATCGCGTGGGTCAGCTCCAACACCCGGTCGGAAAGGGTCGTCTTCCCGTGGTCGATATGCGCGATGATGCAAAAATTTCTAATATGCGCCAAGTTCTGTTCCATACGCCTTCCCGCATCCTTCGCGCATCCGGGCGACGGCCTCGCCCATCTCGCTTTGTTTGAAAAGAAAACTGCCCGCGACAAACTGGTTCGCACCGGCGGCGGCGCACCGCATCCCCGTCTCGAAATTGATTCCGCCGTCCACCATGATGTCCAACGGGGAATCGGGACCGACATGCCGGCGCAACTCCGCGATCTTCGGCAAAACCTCCGGCATGAAGGACTGGCCGCCGTATCCGGGATTGACCGTCATGAACAGCACTTCGTCACAATACGGAAGATACGGGAAAACCGCCTTCGCGGCGGTCTGGGGCCGCAGGACAAGCCCCGTCCGGACACCCCTCGCGCGGATGGCCTTGAGGGCCTCCCAGATGTCGCAATCGGCCTCGACATGGATCTGCACCGTCTGGGCGCCCGCGTCCACAAACCGGTCGATGTAGCGGTCGGGGCGGGAGAGCATCAGATGGACATGCCGGTACAGGGCGGGCGCTTCCCGGCCGGACAACTTCACGATGTCGGGTCCGAAACTGAGATTCGGAACGAAATGCGCGTCCATGATATCCAGATGCAACGCATCGGCGCCCGATGCCGCGACACGCCGGATCTCATCACCCAAGCGGGCGTAATCCGCCGCCAGCAGAGAAGGCAGAATCTGAATCATGCACTAATCCTCCTTGGGTTTCCGTTTGGATGTCCGCTTCGCGGTCCCCTCCGCGGGCGCCTTACGCTTCCGCGCCGGTTTTTCGGCAGAGGGCTGGTCGGACGCCTCGTCAAACCCGCCCATCAGCGGCAACTCGCCCCGCAACGCGAAGGTCAGCCGTTTGTTCGCGGCATCGAGCTTGACATCCACCATCCCTTGGCCGATCACGCCCCGCAGCAACTCTTCCGCAAGCGGGTCCTCGACATACCGCTCCAGGGTCCGCCGGAGCGGACGGGCACCCATCGCGGGGTCATACCCCTGCTCAACCAGGAAATCAATCGCATCCTGGGCAAACGCCATCGTGATCCCTTTGGCCTCCAGACGTTTACGGATTCCGGAAAGCTCAATGTCGAGAATCTGGACCACATCGGCCTTCTCCAGTTTGCGGAAGACGATCAGGTCATCAAACCGGTTCATCAGCTCGGGCTTGAAGATCTGTTTCGCGGCATCGATCATCTGATCGCGCAGTCGGTCGAAATCCTCCGTCGCCGACTCGCGCCCGAAGCCGAGCCCCTGGCTCTTCCGGGCGTAGTCGAATCCGAGGTTGGAGGTCAGGATCACCACCGTGTTGCGGAAATCGACATGCCGCCCCTGGCTGTCCGTCAGACGCCCCTCCTCGAAGATCTGGAGCAGCATGTGCATCACATCGGGATGGGCCTTCTCGATCTCATCGAACAGCACCACGCTGTAGGGACGGCGGCGGACCCGTTCGGTCAGCTGCCCGCCCTCCTCATGGCCGACATAGCCCGGAGGCGAGCCGACCAGACGGGAGACCGTGAACTTCTCCATGTATTCCGACATGTCCAGCTGGATCAGCGCCTTCTCGTCATCAAACATCAATTCGGCGATCGCCTTGGCCAGCAGCGTCTTGCCGACACCGGTCGGGCCGAGGAAGAGGAAGGAGCCGATCGGCCGGCGCGGATCCTTCAGATCGGCGCGGGCGCGCCGCAGGGCGCGGGCGATGGCCTGGATGGCGGGCATCTGGCCGACCACCCGTTCCGAGAGTTCCTTCTCCAGATTCAGCATCCGCGCCATCTCTCCTTCCGACATCCGCTTCACCGGGACGCCGGTGATCCGCGCGACCGTCTCGGAAACATCATCCGCCGTCACCGGCAGGGGATGCTCGTCCGTCTGGGTCCGCCACTCGTTCAAAAGCCCTTCGAGCCGCTTGGCGGCATCCCGCTCCTGGTCCCGCATCGCCGCCGCCTCTTCGAAGTGCTGCTCCTTAATCGCCTGCTCTTTCTTTTGCCGACACTCCTGCAGCAGCTGCTCCAGCTCTTTCAACTCCGGCGGACGCGCCGCCGTCAGCATCCGGACGCGCGCCCCGGCCTCGTCGATGGCGTCAATCGCCTTATCCGGCAATTGGCGCGCGGGCTGATACCGCGCGGTCAGACGGGCCGCCGCCACCAGCGCCTCCGGCGCATAGGCCACATGGTGATGCTCCTCGTATTTCGGCGCGATCCCCTTCAAGATCTCAATCGTCTCGTCCACCGTCGGCTCATCCACCCGGACCGTCTGGAACCGGCGCTCCAGCGCGGCATCCTTCTCAATGGATTTCCGGTATTCGTTCAGGGTCGTCGCGCCGATGCACTGCAACTCGCCGCGCGCCAGCGCCGGCTTGATGATGTTGGCGGCATCCATCGCGCCCTCGGCCCCGCCCGCGCCGACAATCGTGTGCAACTCGTCCAGGAAGAGGACAATGTTCTTCTCGCGGCGGATCTCCTCCACTACCGCCTTGATCCGCTCCTCAAACTGGCCGCGGTACTTCGCGCCGGCCACCATCAACGCCATGTCGAGCGCGATCACGCGCTTGCCCAGCATCTGCTCCGGTACCTCGCCGCTGACGATCGCCTGGGCGAGTCCTTCGACCACCGCCGTCTTGCCGACGCCCGCCTCGCCCAACAGCGCCGCGTTGTTTTTCGACCGGCGCAACAGGATCTGGACCAAACGCTCCAGTTCGGCCTTGCGGCCGACCACCGGATCCAGCTCGCCCTTGCGCGCCATCTCGGTCAAATCCCGCCCGTAGGCATTCAGCGCAGGGGTCTGCCCCTTCTTCGAAGAACGCGGCACATCCGGACCGTCGTCAATCAGCGGAGAATCGGACATGGGATCGTCATTCCGGTCAAAGGGGAAACCGTCATCGTCATCATCGCCCATATCCATATCGTCTTCCGAATCCATCTCCTGGAGGATCCGGTTCACGATCTTCAGCGTCATGTCGATCGTCACGCCCAACGACTCCAAAACCCGGGCGGCGAGCCCCTCCCCCTCGCGGAGCAACGCGATCAGGATATGTTCCGTACCGGCCTGCGGCTGACGCATATTCCGCGCCTCAACCATCGCCAGCTGGAGGACCTTCTTGGTACGGGGCGTGAACGGCAACTCACCCCTCGTCACCGTCTCGCCTCCGAAGCCCGCCATCTGCTCGACCTTCAGCCGCACATCATCCGCCGAGACGCGCATCGCCTCCAGCGCCTGGTTCGCGACCCCTTCTCCCAATGCCGCCAGACCGAGCAGAAGATGCTCCGTCCCGATATAGGAGTGGTTAAACCGCTTCGCCTCATGTGATGCCAACTGGATCACCTTTTGCGCGCGTTCCGTAAAATTCCCATTGAAAACACCCATCACACAATCCTTTCCTCTGCGACTCCACCCGGTTAAAAGGGACGGAGTTTCGCCTTCAAACGATTCAAGTGCTTCGCCCGCTCGGCATCCCGCTCTTCATCGGTCTCAAACGTGCGGCGGAGTCTCTCGGAAAAATGCGCCGGCTTGGACGTGAGCATCAGATCGTCAACCTCGGCAAGATCCAACCGCGTGTCCAACAGGTTCATCGCAACCCCCAGACGGACCGTCGAAAGCAGGGAACACGCGTCCGCGGAGGAGATCAGCTTGGCACTCTTCAGAACCGCCAGCGAACGGGCAAGGCAGTCCTGCAGCATCAGCGGATGATCCCGCAAAAGGCGCATGCGCGCCTGCCGCTCCAACTCGACCACGATCCGCGAGAAGTGCTGGACCCGCGCGATAAACGCTTCGGGCGTCATCCCCAGCGAATCGAGATTCGAGATCTGATAGATGAAACCGTCCGCCGTGGAACCTTCGCCCCCGCCCCCGCGGACGGAGATGCGCAGACGCTCCAACCCGCGGATCACGGGATCAAGCTCCTGAAGCATGGCCAACGCGGGAAGATGCAGCATCGCGCTCGCGCGCACCCCCGTTCCCACATTGCTCGGACAGGCCGTCAACCTTCCGTACTTCTCATTCCGCGCGACCGGCAACTCGCGCTCGACCGCGTCCGAAAGGAGTTTCAGACGGCTCCACGCCAACTGGAAATCAAGCCCCTCGCCGAAACACTGGTAACGGATGTGGTCCTCCTCGTTCACCATCACATTGAGGGTGGGGTCATCGATGAGCAGCAGAATCCCGGCACCGGGCGGACCGTTCAGCAGGTCCGTGCTGACGACGTTGCGCTCCAGCAGGAACTGCCGGTGTTGCTCCTCCATGTCGGCGATGAGCAGGCTGATCATCCCCTGGTAGACACCCTCGACACACATGGCGATCTTGTCAAAGAGCGCCTTGCGCCGTTCATCCGTCATCCAATCGGGGAAACTGTATCCCTTGACATTCGCCGCCAGCCGGACGCGGCATCCCAGCACGACATCCCGGATCGACTCGTCGCACTCCTGATCCAGCGCCTGGGCGACTTCGCCGGGCAGGCCGCTGTCCAGCGGCCGCTGCATCTCGCGGATTTCGGGACCCAGCTCCTCCGCAAACGTCTGATAGCAGACCGGACATCCCAGCCGCATCCCGCTTCTGAACTCACCGTGCGTGATCCCACACGTGGGACAGCGCACCTCATGGGGTTCGGGCAGTTTACGGACCACCCCCATGTTGTCGCGGGAGAGAAAAAGATTCGGACCGTCTTCATTCTTCTCCCCGCCCTCGCCAGACGGGGCATGGTCCGTCTCGGGACGTTTTTTCCCGGAAGCCACATCGTTGATGAGTTTGGAAAGTTCCCGATCGAGGGAGATGTGGAGGCGCGCGTGGTTGAACGCGTTACGGAGAAAGTCGGCGGTTTCGGAAAAGAAATCCATCGTCGCCTTATCCACGGGACCGTTCGCTTCCCGTTTTTGCGCGCACTCCTTACAGACGTACAGCTCCCGCTGTTCGCCGTCTATTATCTTCCAAACCCTCGTCTCGGCTTCCGCCTGATGGCACAACTCGCATTTCATGGAAATCAACCTATTCCGTCAACCGCCGGGATTCGTCTTCCGGTCCCTGACCGGCCCTGAGGACAGAAGGCTTACCGCATCTTCGCCGCCGCCCGTTTGAAACCTTCGGCGGCGCCCAGGATCACCTTCTCGTCAACGCTGAAACTCAACCGGATATGGCCCGGGTAACCGAATCCCGCGCCCGGTACACCCAGGATATTCTCCTCCAGCAACGCCTGAATGAACGCCTGGTCATCCCCGCCCGGCGCGGCCGGGAAGAAGTAAAACGCCCCTTTGGGCATCGTGAAGGCGATCCCCGCGTCGGAAAGCACCCGCGCCATCGCGAGCCGGCGTTTGTTGTAGGTCACCCGATCGACCCCTTCGGAGAGCAGCCGCATCGCCAGTTTCTGGCCGATGATCGGCGCGTTCACAAATCCCAACGTCCGGTTGGTCATCGTCACGGCGGCGGCCAGCAGCCCGACATCCGGCAAGGCCGGATTGCAGACCAGATAACCGATACGCTCGCCCGCGAGCGAAAGGCTCTTGGAGAACGATCCAAGCACCAGCGCATAGGGGGTCAGCGGCAAAATCGGCGGCACCTCGACATCGTCGTAAGCGATGGCGCGGTACGGCTCGTCGCTCAAGAGGAAGACGGGACGCTCACGCCCCTCATTGATGCGGTTGACCATATTGGCCAGGCGCTGGAGCGTGGTCCGGGAATAAACGCATCCCGTCGGGTTGTTCGGGGTGTTGATCAGGATCACGCGGGTCTTCGCCGTCACCGCCGCCTCCATCGCATCGACATCCGGCTGGAAATCGGGCAGAATCGCGGGAACGGCCTTGAGCTTGCCGCCGAAGTGTCCGCAATAGGAACCGTATTCGACGAAATAGGGCGAAGGGCAGATCACCTCATCGCCGGGCTCCAGAACCGCCCGGAAAAAGGCGGTCAGCGCGCCGGCGGCACCGCAGGTCACCACGATATGCTCCGGCCCGACCGGGATCTCCTGGTCCACCGACATCTTCGCCGCCAACGCCTCGCGAAACGCAGGAAGGCCGGCATTCGGGCAATACCCCACGCCGAGCGGCTGCGCCACCTGATCGGCCAGCCCGATCATCACCTCGCGGATTTTCGCGGGCGGCGGAATGTCGGGATTTCCGAGGCTGAAATCGAACACCTTGTCGGGGCCATAGACCTTCTTCAGCTCCAACCCCTTCTCAAACATCTTCCGGATCCAGGAGGCGCCCGCCATCTGGTTCTGAATCTCCGTCGCAATCACTTTCATACTCTCTCGCTCTCCTCTCAACGCTCAACGCGCAACGCTCAACCCTCATCAGTACGCCGGCCCCGCGTTCTTCAACCGTTTCCGGCGTTCCGCCTCGGCCGCCTCGGCGGTTTTGATCTTCTTCAGCCGCTCCTTCAAAAGCGGATAGGACGCCTTGTTCTGGTAGAGCAGCCGCACCACGCGGATATCCAGAAAATAGACCCCGCCCCGGCGAAGCCGTTCGAGCAGATCCTCCGGCGAGGAGGAAACCCTGAGCGCATCCGGCAGGACCTCGATCATCGACCGGGCGCTGCCATAATTCCCGTTGATCCGGTTATGGGTGGATCCGAAGAAGTAGATCTCGTTCCGCGCCAGCCCCAGTTCATACGAACGGCGCAGTTTGTCCAGATAGGTCTTCAGCATCTGCTGCTCTTTGGCGACATCCCGTTTGGCGGCGGGCTGATCCTCACGCTTCTCCGCCTTATCCGCGGCCGGGCCGGGCGTCCGGACGGCGGCGGGCTTCTTGGGCGCGGCGGGCTCCTCCTCGCCGAAAAGCTCATCCAGATCATCCGTATCGGCGCTGACCGGTGTCATCCCATACCCGTCAACCGCCATGCGGGATTCAAACACATCATCCTCCTCCGGTTTCGGCTTGGCCTTCCGGGGCACGACGTCCGGATCATCCTCGAAATCGTTGTTATCCGGCGTAGCCTTCTTCGGGGCGGGCTCACCGTCGGGGTCATCCGTTTCCGCAACAGGCGGGGGCGTCTGGGGGATCGGCCGATCGTCCACATCCTCGAAATCACCGTCGGGATCCAACTCGGCCTTCGGGGCCTGCGGCTCGAAACGGCTCCACGGCACTGGCTGCTCAACCTGGACCCGATTGATGAAAATGCCGTTTCCAACCCGTGAAACGGTATACGGGGGCGGCAGATAACGCCCATTGACGAAGACAAATCCGCCGTTCTGCGGGATGCCCGACACGCTTCCCAACGCCTCAATCGCCGCTTCGGGGACTTCCGGCAACGGTGCCGCCATGAGTGCCAGGCCCGCCAGTCCCATCCACACCGTCAATCCGATTCGCATCTTTTTCATCACACTCTCCTTGTCTATACCCATCGCCCGAAACCTTACACCAACTTAACCTATTAATCTTTTGACCTTAAAAAAGGCCCCACTTTGCCGTAACACAGCGACTCTGTAACCTCATTCTTGAGGTGGGTGCCCTATCCGATGGCTTCCGGTTACCACCCTGCGGGCGGGAGACGCGCCCCCGAAACCGCAGGCAGGAATCCTTTCTCCACCGTCTTCGAACTCCCGAAACTTATTGAAGGCCAGAGTATAACTGTCAATCCGCGTACAAAGCAGGGCCCACTTGGGTTGTCGAGGGGCCGCAGCCCCTCCGTCAAAGCTAATTCTCGCGAACCTCCACGTTCAACTCACGCTTCAAAGCAGCGATGATTTTTGCAAATGCCACATTCACCTCTTGATCGGTCAGCGTCCGCTCCTGCGAACGGAAGTCCAGCGCGTAAGCCAAACTGCGCTTCTCCTTCCCGATTTCTTTCGATTGAAAGATATCAAATAACGCGACGGAGGTCAATTCGGCCGGCGCGGCTTTGCGGATGGTCTTCACCACCTGCTCGTGCGTCAGCCCCACATCCGCGACAAACGCGATGTCCCGCCGGACGGCGGGGAACTGCGGCGGCGGCTTGATGGTGCCGGAGCGCATACCCGCCTCGGTCAGCAGCGGCGCGAGGCGCATCTCGGCCAGCACCATCGGCGAGGTCATCCGCCAGGCATGACGGATTTTCGCGGAAACCGCCCCCATCCAGCCGATCACGCGGCCGTTGAGGATGATCTCAACCTGATACCCCGGCTCCATCGCCGGATGTTCCGCCAGCTTGAACTGGACATGCCCCGCGTGGAGCGTGTCGAAGAGCTGCTCCACCGCGCCCTTCAGCCAGAAGAGCGCCTCGTCGTTGGTGACGGCCCGGCGGCGGTCAATCGGCGAGCGGCCGAACGGCCCCATCAGCCCCATCGAAAGATGCTCCTCCTCCACCGGCTGGCCCTTGGGCGTCAGAAGGAAGACCCGCCCGATCTCGAACAGCCCCGCCGACTCCACCTGGCGCGAGGCGTTCCGTCCCAGCGACTGCATCAGCTGCGGCGCGAGCGCATCCCGCAAAACCCCATACTCCGCGCTGACCGGATTGGGCAGGACCACCCGGCGTCCGGGATTCCGCGCGTCAAACGCATCCAGCTCCTGCTGCGAGAGGAAACTGTAGTGCATCGCCTCCGAGAACCCCAACCCCAGCAACGCCTCCCGGCAGCGTTTCTTGGCGTAAAACGGTCCGTCCGGCAGGTTCGAGACAAAGGTATAGTGTTTCTCGGGGATGTTGTCCAGCCCGTTCATGCGGGCGATCTCCTCGATCAAATCCGCCTCCAGTGTCAGATCCAACCGCCAGGAGGGAATGGCGAATACCGCGCCCCGCTCATCGCGCGAGACGGTCTTCAAACCGAGCGCGTTCAGGATGCCGACCATCCGGTCCGGCGTCAACGCCACGCCGATCGCGGTGTTGACCCGCTCGAAACAGATCCCCACCTCATGCGCGGCGGGTTTGCGGTTATCCACGTCGATGACGCCCTTGGCCACCACCGCGCCGCCATACCGCTGCAACAGCGAAACCGCGCGCCGGCTCGCCCAGTCGGCCAGATCGGTATCGACCCCGCGGATGAACCGGAAAGAGGCTTCGGTCGCCAGGCCCAGCTTGGTCGCGGTGGCCTTCGTGTTGGCCGGATCGAACAGCGCGCTCTCCAGCAACACATGCTCCGTCCCGACTGCGATCTCGCTGCCCTCGCCGCCCATCACGCCCGCCACCGCGCTCGGCTTCTCCGCGTCCGCGATCACCAGCATCGACGGATCCAGCTTCCGCTCGATGCCGTCCAGCGTCTTGATCGTCTCGTTCTCCCGTGCATCCCGGACCACGATCGTCCGGTCCGCCAGCGTCCGGTAATCGAACGCATGCAGCGGCTGGCCGCACTCCAGCATCACATAGTTCGTCACATCCACCGTCAGGCTGATCGCGCGCACCCCGCACAGCTCCAGCCGCTCACGCATGAACTCTGGCGACTCACCGTCCTTCACCTGCGTCATCACGCGCGCCGTGTAGCGCGGGCAGCGGTCGGGATTCTCCACCCGCACCTTCGCGAAGGTGTTGACATCCTCGCCCTCCTCCGTGAAATCAACGGACGGCATCTTCAGCGACCGTCCCAGAATCGCCGCGAACTCCCGCGCGATGCCGATCACCGACAGGCAATCCGGCCGGTTCCAGGTGATCTCCAGATCAAAGACCGTCTGCGGCTTCTTGCCGCCCACCACGTCGCGCACGAACGCGCCGGTCTTCGTCTCGGGCGGCAACAGCAGGATGCCGTCATGATCATCCGAGAGCTTCAGTTCCCGCGCCGAACAGAGCATCCCGAACGACTCGACCCCGCGCAGCTTACCCTTCTTGATTTTGAAACCGCCTTCGGGCACCACCGCGCCGATCTTCGCCAACGGCGCCTTCACGCCCGCCGCGCAGTTGGGCGCGCCGCAGACGATCTGCAACACCTCTGTCCCCGTCGAAACCTTGCACACATGCAGATGGTCCGAATCCGGATGCGGATCGCACGTCAGAACCTCGCCCACGACGAAGAGGTCGTCCAGCGGGACCCCGCCGACCGTCTCGATCCCCTCGACCTCAACCCCGGAGAAGGTCAGCTTATCCGACAACGCCTGCACGGAGAGGTCGCTCACATCCACAAACTCGTTCAACCAGCTAATCGGTACTTTCATAACACACTTCCTAAATCGTCAACTGCCTTAAGGTCAGATCAAAGGTCCGTCAGAAAGCCGCCATCCCTAACCCTAATCGCCAGCCACTGATCCCTGACACCAATCCTCTTCCCTACTTCACCTGCTCCAAAAACCGGACATCGTTCTCGTAAAGCCAGCGGATGTCGGGGATGCCGTACTTGATCATCGCGATCCGTTCCACACCGAACCCGAACGCGAACCCGTTCACCTCCGCGGGATCGTACCCGACAAACGTGAAGACGCGCGGATCGACCAT
>DBXN01000096.1:8229-19589 GCA_002309585.1 Verrucomicrobia bacterium UBA1211 | reverse complement strand
ACGTGGCAGGTGAAGTCCACCTCCACACTCGGCTCCGTGAAGGGGAAGAAGTGGGGACGGAAACGGATACCGATATGTTCGCCCATCATCTTCTTCGCGAAGTAGGCCAGCGTCGATTTGAGATCCGCCAGCGAAACGGGCGTCGTATCCACGTACAGCCCTTCGATCTGGTGGAAATTCGCGCTGTGGGTCGCGTCGGTCGTATCGCGCCGATAGGTCCGGCCCGGACAGATAATCCTCACCGGCGGCTTGTTCGCCAGCATCGTCCGGATCTGCACCGGCGAGGTCTGGGTGCGCAGCAACAGGTCATCCGTCAGCCACAGCGTGTCGGAAGGATCCATCGAGGGGTGATGCGCCGGCGTGTTCAGCGCCGTGAAGTTGTTGAACCGGGTCTCCAGATCGGGGCCGTCCGCCACGCTGAACCCCAGCCGGGCGAAGATTGCGGCGGTCTCCTCGATCACGCGGGAAATCGGATTCTGCGCGCCGCGGGGGAACCAGCGACCCGGCAGGGAGCAGTCAAACGCCACGCCTTTCGCCTGCGCGCCCGCCGAGGCGGCGCCCTTTTCAGCCAAAGCCGCCTCCAGCGCGGCACGCCACGCCTGGGTCTGCTTCCCGAATGCGGGACGCTCCGCCTGCGGAACATCCTTCATCTGCTTGATGATCGCCGGGATCAATCCGTTCCGCCCCAGATATTTGATACGCACCTGCTCCAACGCCGCGGCATCCGCCGCCGCCGCAACTTCATTCATCGATTGCGCCTGCTGCGCCTCTAATTCAATCAGTGTCATACATCCACACCTTCCGTCAAAAAAAGAAGGGGAATATTGTACTCCTTATAGGTCCGCAATTCTAGCCTTAAATAGCGCAGGACGGGGAACGGGAGTGACGAGTGACGANNAGAATGAAAAGATAAGGAAACAGAAGTCTGATGTCTGAAGTCCGATGTCGTCACTCCCGTTCCCCAAATTTGGGCCTCAGGGTCCAAATACGGCCTCAATCCGGTCCAGAAGATCGGACCGGGAATCGGAGCGGAGGACGCTGCACGGCAGGCTTTTCCGGAAGGTTGTGCCGTAGTTCTTCGTCATCAGCCGCGGATCGGCGATGATGACGGCGCCTTTGTCGCTCCGGGTACGGATCAGGCGGCCGAATCCCTGGCGGAAACGGATGACCGCCAACGGGAGGGAGAACTCCCGGAAGGGGCTTCCCCCGGCCTGTTCAATCTGTTCGCAGCGGGCTTCGACGATCGGATCCCCGACCGCCGAGAAGGGCAGGCGGGCCATCACGACGCAGCTGAGCGCCTCGCCCGCCACATCGACCCCCTCCCAGAAGGAGTGGGTACCGAGCAGGACGGCGGGATCGCCGGAACGGAAGATGCGGGTGATCTGGTCGCGGGTGCCGTCGGTCCCCTGCACCAGCAGGCGGATGCCGATTTCGCGCAACGGCTCTTCCAGCAGTTTCGCCACCTGGTTCATCATCTGATAGCTGGTGAAGAGACCGAGCGCGCGGCCCCGCGTGATCTGGAAGACATCGAGCATCAGCCCCGACAGCTGCTCGACGTATTCGCCGGTGTTGGCGGCCGAGACGCCCGGGTCGGGCAAGAACGCGGGAGCGATGGCCACACACTGGGTCAGATAGTCGAACGGGCTCTCGGCGACGCAGGTCAGAAGGCGGGAGGGATCATCCAAGAGGTTGATGCCGAGCCGTTTGGCGATGTACCCGAACGATCCCCCGACGCGGAGGGTCGCCGAACAGAAGATGACGGAATCTTTCTGATCGTAGAGCAACGTCTTCAGCTGCGTGGCGATCGAAAGCGGCGCGGCGACCAGCCGGACCTGCCGTTGACCGCCTCCGGTCATCTCCGCCCAGAACACATGTTCGGGATCGGTTCCGGCCCAGATGAATTCCAGATCGCCGACCAACTCTTTGATCGTGGCGACCGCCCCTTCCGCGCTCAACGAAAGGTCGCCGTAGAGATTCAGCTCATCCTGCGTGGCCCGCTGGAGATCATCGGCCAGGTCCCTGAGCATACCCGCGGTTTCCAGCAGGGCGGCGGCGGCCTGGACCTTCAGTTGGTTCACCTCGCGTTCATCCCACCGCTCCGGCGGCGCGGTAAAGAGTCCTTCACGGCAGACGGTCCGCTTCGGCAGCGGTTGATCCACGTCAAAGAGGTCGGCCACATCCAGCACGGTTCCCGGCGCGGGTTGTTCGCATTTGTACCGGACCGTATCCATCTCCGGCGGGAAAAGACGCTGTAACGCCTCGAAAAAGAGGACGAAGTGGGATTGGACTCGCTCAATCTGCCGCTTGACATCCCGGACCGTCTTCAACATCTTCTGGGCTTCTTCCGCATTACCGGTCAATGCGCCGCGGGTCAAGTGCTTGCGGATCTGCTCCAGCAGCCCCCCGGCATGGGCGCCCTTCCCGCGGGAGAGGCGGCGAAGAGCCTGCCTGATCCGGCTGAGGGAGAGTTCGGACGAGAGGTGCCGCGTCGCGGCCTCCTCCAGATTGTGCGCCTCATCGAAAACCACATGCGAATAGGCCGGGAAGATGCTCCCCGATCCGCCCGCCTCCGCGAACACCAGCGCGTGGTTCGCCACAATCAGATGGGCGTTGGCCGCCGCCGCCCGCGCCTTTTGGAGAAAGCAGCGGCGGTAGTAGCGGCACCGGCGGCCGGGACACTCCTCGCCCGTCGAGGCGAGTTTGGCGAGAAACGCGGAATCGCAATGCGAGGCGCCGGCGAAGGTGTCGAGATCGCCATCGGGGCTCTGTACCAGCCACGCAAGCGCCTCGGCGAAGTGACGGAGTTCCGGCCGGTCGAGTTCAAACTGGCGGTTTTCGAGCAGGACGGAGAGCCGGCGCAGACAGAAGTAGTTCGCGCGGCCTTTGAGCAGCACCGCCCGGAACGGCTCCTCCTCGCCGGTCTCCAACTTGAACGCTTCCCGGACGCGCGGAAGGTCCTTCTCGATCAGCTGCGTCTGGAGATTCCGGGTGTTGGTGCTGATGATGACCGGCATATCGTTGAGTTTGGCCCATGCGGCGGCGGGAAGGAGATACGCCAGGCTCTTTCCGACGCCGGTGCCCGCTTCAACCAACAGATGCCTCCGGCCGTTGAAGGCCTCGGCCACGGCGCGGGCCATCTCCACCTGGCCCTTGCGGGACTCGTATCCCGGCATCAGGCGCGAGAAGGTCCCGTCCGGCATCAGATGCGCGGCGATCGCGTCGGTCAGGAGCGGGGAGCAGTCGTCATGGGAGGGAAGCGCCCGCGCGCGCTCCCGTCCGCCGGCCATCTGCGGGAAGGTCTGGGGCCATGGCTGGTCCGGGGCGCCCCGGTCCCTGAGGGTGCGGGCGCAATGGGCGAAGAAACGGGAGAGCGCGGTTTCATCCAGCTCGTGAAGGATCAGCTGGATCGACTCCAACGCCCAGATCGGAAAGGTTTTGAGCCGCGCCTCGATGCGGAGCCAGACGCGCCAAAGCGCCTCGGCGGAATGGGCGTCGGACGGGATGCCCGAATCGGCGAAAACCTGCTCCATCCGTTCGACCGGGGCCAGCGGGAAGGCGAAGGGATAGAGCGTGAGCACGGAGGCGACCCGACAGTCATGGGCCGGGAAGATATCTTCAAACGCGGAACGGTCGTTGGTCAGATAGAGCGCGTTGGCGCCCGATTCGGAGCCGGAACGGGGCGGATAGATGTCAAACACGGTCGTCTGATCCGGCGCGCGTGTTGTCCAAACCGTAAAGACAGGAGTCGGCATGAACGGCCTATTTGCCCATATCGAACAGCTTCAGGCAACGCCTGAAATCGGCCGGAAGCGGGCTGTGCGCTTTCAGGATGGTCTTCATCTGGAGCGGATGGGGCATCTCCAGCTCGGAGGCGTGAAGCATCACGCGGGGAACCGTCTGGAGGCGAGGATCCTGCACCTTTTTGAATCCGTACTGGCGGTCGCCCAGCAAGGGGAAACGGATCATCGCCAGATGCCGGCGGACCTGGTGGGTCCGGCCGGTCTCAATCCGGATTTTGAGGAAACTGGCGTCCTTCGCGACCCGCTCGCGGGAGATGTGGCTGATCGCCCGCTCCCCGTCGATGTCGGGGGTGACGGTGGAGGCGGAACGGTCGAACTTGCCCCAGACGATCGCCTGATAGATTTTTTTGACCAGATGGGTCTTGAAGACCTCCACCGCCGCGTCGCGGGCGGCGGCGTTTTTCGCGAAGAGCAGGCATCCGGTGGTATCCTTGTCCAGCCGGTGGACCGCCTGAAGGGTCGCGATGCCGGTCTGCTCGCGCAGCCGCTCCTCCACGCTCCACTTGCCGGTGGAGAGGAAACCGGAGGGCTTATCGACCACCAGATAATCGGCATCCTCCACCAAAATGTGCAGTTTCGCCGGCTCCGTCTTCCCGGACTCCGACTGCGCCAGCGTGTCGTTGGGGATTTCGACCGTATCGCCGGTATGGAGCAGATGATGGGCCATCCACACATTGCGGCGGTTGATCCAGACCTGGCGCTTATCAAGCAGGTTCTTCGCGCCCCGGTTGGAAAGGGACAGTTTTTTGGCGAGATAGGATTGCAGCGTCTGGTCCGATTCGTTTTTTGAGACGATGAACGCGGTCAGCGATGTGGCACTCTTCTTCATGGTTCCGTATCCTCAAAACTTTGAGTTTCAAGCTTTAAAAATCATTTTCGCACAAATCAGCCCCCGATGCAATGCAAATGGCGGCACATCCGAGAGTTGAGTGGTTGGGTGGTTAGGTGGTTGGGACATCGGACATCAGACTTCTCAACGCTCAACTGCCCACACCTTCACCTTCCTTATAACCCTTTAACCGTTTAATATTTTAACCTTACCATTATATCATTGTCACCCTTCTGGAAATTATGCTATGATGGCATCGTTTTGTTAACCTTATGCAAAGGATTCTCAGTATGGGTAAGTTTCTTGTTCAGAATGCGAAGACGGGTGTGAAGTTCAACCTCTTGGCCGCGAACGGCCAGGTGGTCGCGACCTCTCAAATCTACAAGACGATCCGGGCCTGCAAGAAAGGCGTCGCCAGCGTTCAGAAGAACGCTCCGGCCGCTGTGCTTGAGGATCAGACCGCCGAAGGTTTCAAATCCGAGAAGTGCCCGAAGTTCGAGGTCTACAAGGACAAGGCCGGCGAGTTCCGGTTCCGCCTGAAGGCCACGAACGGCCAGATCATCGCCGTCGGCGAGGGTTACACCTCCCTGAAGAGCTGCCTGAACGGCATTGATTCCGTGAAGAAGAACGCCGTTGACGGCGCGATCGTGACGGAAGCGTAATCACCTGTTTCCAAATCACTTCTGAAGTGGGGCCGGCGAGCATTCGCCGACCCCTTTCCCGCAAACATCCATTTCTGTTTTCATCCAGTGAGGACCGCATGAAACATCTGTTATTCGCCAGTGCCGTCGCCGTATCGGCCAGCCTGCTGTGGGGAGCGGGCGATTATCCTTTCCAACCGGCGGAGATGAACGACGTCACCATCACCGAGGGATTTTGGCTGCCCCGGTTTGAGACAAACCGGATTGTCACGGTCTGGACCGACTTCAAGAAGAGCGAAGAGACCGGACGCATCGACAATTTCGCCAAAGCCGGACGCCGCGAGCAGGGCCATTTCCGGGGCATTCCGTTTGACGATTCCGATGTCTTCAAAATCGTCGAAGGCGCCGCCTACACGCTGGGCACCCATCCCGATCCGAAACTGGACAAGTATCTGGACGACCTGATCGCGAAGATGGCCAGCGCCCAAGAGGACGACGGGTATCTCTACACCGCCCGGACACAGGGCTTCACCAACGGCATGACCGGCCCGAAGCGCTGGAGCAATGTCGGTTCCAGCCATGAGCTCTACAATGTCGGGCACATGTACGAAGCCGCCGCCGCCCATTACGCCGTCACCGGCAAGAAGACGTTGCTGAACGTCGCGACGAAGAACGCGGACCTGCTCTGCAAGACCTTCGGTCTGAAGGAAGGCCAGCTCCGGCTCGTCCCGGGCCATGAGGAGATCGAGATCGGTCTCTGCAAACTCTACCGCGTCACCGGCGAGAAACGTTACCTCGACCTGGCGAAGACCTTCCTTGATCTGCGCGGCCAAAAAGAGCTGCGCGGCGGTAAGGTGTTCGGCGCCTACTGTCAGGACCATCTGCCGGTCACCCAGCAGAAAGAGGCGGTGGGCCACGCGGTCCGCGCCGGTTACCTCTATGCGGGCATGGCGGATGTCGCCGCCCTGACGGGCGATCCCTCCTACGTGGAGGCGATCCACACGATCTGGGAGAATGTCGTCACCAAGAAACTCCACCTCAACGGCGGTATCGGCGCGCGCCACGCCGGCGAGGCTTTCGGCGACAACTACGAGCTGCCGAACGAATCGGCCTATCTCGAAACCTGCGCCGCCATCGCCAACGCCCTTTGGAACCAGCGGATGTTCCTCATGACGGGCGAGGCGAAGTACATCGACGTTTTGGAGCGCGTGATCTACAACGGATTCCTCTCCGGCATCTCGCTGGGCGGTGATGAGTTCTTCTATCCGAACCCCCTCGCCTCCCGCGGCGGTTACGCCCGGTCGAAGTGGTTCGGCTGCTCCTGCTGCCCGGTGAACATCGTCCGTTTCATCCCGCAGATCGCCTCCTACACCTACGCCCACCGCGACGACGCGCTCTACTGGAACCTCTTCGTGGCGAGCGACGCCACCCTGAAGCTCAGCACCGGCAAGGTTGCCGTCAGCCAGAAGACCGCCTATCCCTGGAAGGGCGACGCGACATTGACCGTCTCCCCCGAGACCGATGGCGCCACCTTCGCGCTGAACGTCCGTATCCCCGGTTGGGCGATCGGCCGTCCGGTTCCCTCCGATCTCTACACCCAGCTCGTCCCCGGCACGCCCGCCGACGTCAAGGTCGCGGTCAACGGCGATGCGATCGCCCTCAATCCCGTCAAGGGATACTGCGTGATCCGCCGCGCCTGGAAGAAGGGTGATAAGGTCCAGGTCACCATGAACATGCCGGTGCGCCGCATCCGCGCGCATGAGAAAGTCACTGACGACAAGAACCGCCTCGCCGTCGAACGCGGACCGATCGTCTACTGCGCCGAAGGCGTTGACAACGGAGGGCATGTCCTCAACAAGGTGATCGTCCCGGACGCCGCCTTCGCCGACAGCGAATGCGAGGTGCTCGGCAACCGCTTCCCGGCCCTGACCGTGCAGGCGATCTCCGTTTCGCGCGGACTGAAGAGCACCCAGACGGTGCCCACCACCCTGAAACTGGTCCCCTATTTCGCGTGGTGCCACCGCGGCGCGGGCGAGATGCAGACCTGGTTCCCGACAACCGCCGACGTGGCTGACGCCTTCATGGCGCTCAATCCGCAGGCCTCGCACTGCTTCAATAACGATACCCCCGCCGCACTCTGCGACAACAGGTTGCCGAAGCGCTCAAGCGACAACGCGATCCGCCGCATGACCTTCTGGCCGCACAAAGGCACCGACGAGTGGGTCCAGTACACCTTCCCGGAGCAGGAGACCCTGAAGGAGACCTCCGTCTACTGGTTCGATGACACCGGGCACGGCGAATGCCGGATTCCCGCGATGTGGAAACTCCTCTATCGCGAAACGGCGGACAGCGAGTGGAAAGAGGCCCCGGTGGATCTCTATCCGGTCCAGCTGGACACCTTCTGCACCGCGAAGCTCAAGCAGCCGATCAAGGCCAAAGAGGTCCGTCTGGCGATCAAGCTCAAGGCGGGATTCTCCGCAGGCATCCTGGAGTGGCAGGTGCGCTGACGCACCGCCCCTGTACGGATGGACGGGGCGCGCGGGGAAGCCCCCGCGCCCTTCCCATCCGGCTCATCCACCGAATCATCCCAAAGGATCATTCATGAAACACGCTTTCGTTACCATCCTCTGCGCCGCGCTCTTCACGGCCGGATGCCGCGTATCCGACATCCGCGAGATGACCGTCGCGCTTCCCGGGCTCGCCGGCGAGGCGGACCAAGCGAAGATCACCCAGGCGATCGAAACGCTGCCGGGCATCCAGAAAGAAAGCCTGCGCTTTGATCTTCAGGCGAAAACCCTGACCCTGCGTTACGACTCGATGCAGGTCGCGCACAAGAACGTGGAGATCGCCATCGCGGAAGCGGGCTATGACGCGAACGGCATCCGCGCGATCGCGCCCCAGCCGTAACCCATGCTCCGGCAGGTCGCACAGTTTCTGGACCACCTTGCCTTTGAACGGGGGCTCTCCCCCAACACGCGGGCCGCATACGAGACGGATCTGCGCCACTTCGTCGGCTTCCTTCAGGAACGCCACGCGGCCCGGACCTTCGGCGACGTCACCCGCGACCACATTTCCGAATACCTCTCGCTGCTGCGCAAAGAGGGCTACCAGTCCACCACCCGCTCCCGCCGCCTGATCGCGATCAAGGTGCTCTTCGCCTTTCTGGAAGGGGAAGGGTTACTGCCCGTCAATCCCGCCGCGATCATTCCGTCGCCCGCCCTGGGCCGCCAACTCCCCCACACCATCACGGAAGCGGAGATCCGGCAACTGCTCGAAGCGATCCCGCCTGACGGGGATCTCAATATCCGCGACCGCGCCCTTCTCGAAACCCTCTACGCGTGCGGGCTACGGGTTTCGGAAGCGGCACACCTGACCCTCAGCGATTTCCGTCCCGATGACCGCGTGATCCGCTGCCGGGGCAAAGGAAACAAGCAACGCCTCATCCCGATCGGGCACACCGCCTGTTCCTGGCTCCAGCGCTACCTCGCCGAGACCCGTCCGCGTCTGGCCGATGAGGCCGCCTGCGGACAGACCCTCTTCCTCTCCCGATTCGGCAAAGCCCTCTCCCGGCAGGCGATTTTCCAGATGCTGGAGAAACGGGCCAAGCTGGCGGGTATCGCCCCCCACCTCTCGCCCCATGTCCTGCGCCACTGCTTCGCCAGTCACCTGCTCGCGCACGGCGCCCAGATCCGGGCAATCCAGGAGATGCTGGGCCACGCCGACATCGCGACCACCCAGATCTATACCCACGTCGACACCATCCAACTCCAAAGCACCCACGCGCGATTCCACCCAAGACATTAAGAAAGGTTAAAAGATTAAACGGTTAAAGGGTTAAAAAGTTATAGGACGGGTTGGATTGACTCTTTCTGTTCCCTATTCCCTGTTTCCTGTTCCTTTTTTCGTGCTCACGCGTAAGCGCCCCTGCCGACCGTTGAGGGGATGAGGTGAAAGGTAACAGAAGTCTGATATCGGAAGTCCGATGGCCTGTGATGGAGAGATTGTCTACGCGGTGATTTCGCTGAATGAAAACGGGGCGAAAGGCGCGGTGCGACCCGCGAAAAAGGCGGCCGTAAGGGACAAAAGAACGAACGGGCAATATTTTTTTGGCTTTTTTACATTTTTCGGTTGATTCTCTATGAAAATACGTTATCTTTTCTTTTGATGTTGGGAAAGTAACCCTTAACGTTGAGGAGAAATCATCATGGCTAAAAAGACACCGACTCCGACGACGAAATCCGCGATTCTCGCTGATCTCGCTGCCGCAGGGGAAATCACGAAGAAACAGGCCGCCGCCGTTTATGAGCGTTTGCTCGCGATCGCTTATGAAGGCGCCAAAGCTGAGAAGGGCATCGTCCTTCCCGGTCTCGGAAAGTTGATCAAGGTCCAGCAGAAAGCCCGCACGGGCCGCAATCCGGCGACGGGTGAGACGATCAAGATCAAGGCCAAGAAGGTCGTGAAGTTCCGCCTGGCGAAGGCCGCCAAGGACGCGGTCCTCGGTGTGAAGAAATAACTGAAACGTTTCGGTTTGGTTATCGAATGCTCCACGGTTTCGGCTGTGGAGCATTCTTGTCTTTAAAGGGTTGAGTGACGAGAGACGAGAGGGAATGAAGCGATAGGAGTATGGAAGTCCGATGTCCGATGTCCCAACCACCTAACCACCCAACCACCTAACCACCTAACCACTCCACCACCTTCCATGAACTTTCCGATCTTTGAAGCGATTATGATGATCTGTTTCGGGATGGCGTGGCCCGCCGCCATCCTGAAATCGATTCGGTCGAAAACCAGCAAAGGCAAGAGCCTCCCCTTTATGATCATCGTTGTGATCGGTTACGCCGCCGGTCTGATCCACAAACTCTGGTGGCAATCGACCGTCGATGCGGTCGTCTGGCTCTACATCATCAACGAGGTGATGGTTCTGATCGATGTCGGGCTCTATTTCCGGAATCTGGGCTATGACAGACGGGCCGAACGCCACCCGACGTCCAACTGAACGGGGCTTGTTTTTCAGGCGGGTTTAGACTATGATAGACGCATCTTTCAATCATTTGAGGAGGAAACCGTGATGAGACTCGATCCCACCCAATTAGCGGACTGGCAGATTGCGGAAGCGGCGGAAGCGACGCTTCGTCCTGTCGCAGCATTAGCCGATGAACTCGGACTTCGCGACGGCGAATGGATGCCCTACGGCCGTTCGCTCGCGAAAGTGGATGCGGGTGCGGTCCATCGCAGGCTCGGTTCCGACACACACCGCGCCAAGTATATCGATGTCACGGCGATCACCCCCACCCCGTTGGGCGAAGGAAAGACCACCACCACGCTGGGCCTCGTCGAAGGGCTTGGAAAGTTGGGCAAACGCGTGATCGGAACCGTCCGGCAGCCGAGCGGCGGTCCGACCTTCAACATCAAAGGATCCGCCGCGGGCGGCGGCTTGGCGCAGGTGGTTCCGCTGACGCCCCTCTCCCTGGGGCTGACCGGCGATATCGACGCCATCACCAACGCGAACAATCTGGCGATGGTCGCGCTCAACTCCCGCATGCAGCATGAGAGCAACCACGATGACGCCTGGCTGGCGGAACGCGGGCTGAAGCGGCTCGACATTGATCCCGCGCGGGTCCAGATGCGTTGGGCGATCGACTTCTGCGCGCAGGCGCTGCGGAACATCGAGATTGGCCGTGGTGGCAAGTTGGACGGGTTTCAGACCGAGTCGGGCTTCTACATCACCGTCGCCTCCGAGGTGATGGCGATCCTGGCGATGGCGACCGACCTCGCCGACCTCCGCAAACGGATCAGCCGGATCATCGTCGCCTACTCCAAAGACGGCAAGCCGGTCACCACCGCCGACCTGGAGGTGGACGGCGCGATGACCGCCTGGCTGGTGAACGCGATCCACCCGACGCTGATGCAGTCGCTCGAAGGCCAGCCGATGCTGGTGCATGCGGGACCGTTCGCGAACATCGCCATCGGACAAAGCTCCGTGATCGCCGACCGTCTCGCCTGCCGCCTGACCGATTACGTGGTGACGGAGAGCGGATTCGCCTCCGACATCGGTTTTGAGAAGTTCTGGAACATCAAGTGCCGCTGCTC
>DBXN01000096.1:0-8172 GCA_002309585.1 Verrucomicrobia bacterium UBA1211 | reverse complement strand
TGCCGCTCGATCCGGTCTACACCCACGAGGCGTTGGATTTTCTTGAGAAGGGATGCGAGAACCTGCTGGCCCACATCCAGATCATCAAGCGTTCGGGCATCGACCCCGTCGTCTGCCTCAACGGGTTCCATACCGATACCCCCGCCGAACGGGCGCTGGTCAAGCGGGTTGTCGAGGCCGCCGGCGCACGGTTCGCCGTCTCCGACCATTGGCTGAAAGGCGGCGAAGGCGCGATCGAGCTGGCCCAGGCGGTGATCGACGCCTGCCAGGAACCGAACAACTTCCACTATCTTTCCGATTTGGACGAGCCGCTCACGAAGCGGATCGAGGCCATCGCAACGGCGGTTTACGGCGGCGACGGTGTGGCGTTCTCCGAGACAGCCGCCGAGAAACTGGCCCGGTTCGAGGCGGACCCGGTCCTCTCCAAACTTCCGGTCTGCATGGCCAAGACGCAATACAGCCTCTCCCACGATCCCAAACGTCTGGGCCGTCCGAAAGGCTGGACCCTGCCGGTGCGCGATGTCCTGATCTACCAGGGCGCGGGATTGGTGGTGCCGGTCACGGGTGATATCAAGCTCATGCCGGGTACGGCGGCCAATGCCGCCTTCCGCCGGATCGATGTGGATGTGGAGACCGGCAAGGTTAAAGGCCTCTTCTGACCGTCAAAACCGCCTGTCCCTTAACCCGTTCACCCGTAACTTCAATGTTCACAAATGAAGCAATTGCAAAACTTGATGTGGCAAGGGCGCCTTGCCACATCACTCAACGCGCCCACGCGGGCGGCGGGCGTTTAACCCTTTAACCCTTTCATTTTTCCTATGGTTACGTTTTTGAAATCACGGTTCGCATGGGTGACGGCACCCGTCATCTTCATCGTCTGGTCGATCATCCTCCTCTGCCTCTGGTCGACCCACTCTCCGGAGTGGATCCAGGCGCACTTCGACGCCGACGGGGCTTCCCCCATCGAATCGGCGACAATCGGATTCTTCTACCTGCTCATCGGCCTCATCTGGCTTGTTCCGGCGATGCGTCCCTCCAAGCGGGCAACATTCTGGAAGTTCGACTTCTCGCTGGTCGCCCTGATCGCGATCTGCCGGGAGCTCGACTGGCACAAGATGCTCGTCCACGCCTCGGACCTGCCGGGCGCGACGCACGGCACCGCCTTCAAGATGCGGTTCATCACCAATCCCGCCAACCCGCTTTCGGACCGGATTCTGGTGGTGCTGTTTTTCGTGGTCTTCTTCGCGGTCCTCGGCGGGACGCTGATCGTCTTCCTGCCCCGGCTCTTCAAGGGTCTCTTCAAACTCCATCCGGTCTGTTGGTCCATCGGGTTCCTCGGCGGAACGGGTATCCTGGTCAACATTTTCGACCGGACGCCCTCCATCCTGCGCAAGAAGTTCGACACGGTCCTGACCCCTCCGACTGAAGCGCTGATGACGGCGTTCGAGGAGGGCATGGAACTGTTGCTGCCGATCTTCGCGATGGTCGCGATCCTTCAGGCCTACCGGATCTACGTGGCGGGCGCGGATGACGACAGTCACGTCGCCGAGTGGCGGGAAATCTGATCGGAACGGGTGAAACATGCGGATCCTCGTGGTTGAAGACGATGTGAAAATCCAGGCGCTGATCAGCAAAGGTCTGCGCCAGGAGGGCCATACCGTCGACACCGCCTCATCGGGGTTGGAGGGCCAGAAGCTCTGGAACGGGCAGGCCTACGACGCGGTCGTGCTGGACATCATGCTCCCGGGGATCAGCGGGTTGGAGTTGCTGAAACAGGCGAGACACGCCAAAGACGCCACACCTGTCCTGATCCTGAGCGCGAAGGGGGCGGTCGATGACCGGATCGCCGGGCTTGAGACCGGCGCCGACGATTACATGATCAAGCCCTTCGCCTTCTCCGAACTCTCCGCCCGCATTCACGCCATCACCCGCCGGACCCAGACCTCATCCTCGCCGAACGTCACCTCCCTTACACTCAGCGGGGTCCGGCTGGATCTGCTGCGGCGGGTCGCCTTCCGGGACGACAAAAAGATCGAGCTTCAGCCGCGGGAATTCGCCCTGCTGGAGCTGATGATGAAGAATCCCGACCATCCCCTTTCGAAGAGCTTCATCCTGGAAAAGATTTGGGATTACGACTTCGACCCCCAGACCAACGTCGTCGATGTTCTCGTCTGCCGGTTACGCGCCAAGGTCGATTCCGGCTATGACCACAAACTCATCCGGACCCTCCGGGGCATCGGTTATGTCTTTAACACGAAACAATAGCCGATTCCGTTCCTTCGCCTTCTATCTCGGCATGGGCTACCTGCTGGTCTATGTCGTGTGCGCGATCATCCTCTACTTCTTCATGAAGTGGAAATTCACCCAGACCGCCCGGCAGTTCGACCAGCAGGACGCCGTCGCCGAGTGTGAGGAACTGATCGAGCGGCTGAATGACAACGCCTCCGGCAACATGCTCGCCGAGGCGGTCACCATGGAGCGTTACCCGCCCTCCACCATCTTCATCGTCCGAGTCCTGAACACGCGCGGGCAGGTTGAATACACCCTCACCTGGCCCGACAAGATCGATATCCCCGAATGGGAGAAGGGCCGCTGGAACGGCCAGGGCGAACTGCCCAAGCCGGGCCTGAGCGAATTCGTCCTGAAGGGTTACAACCGCTCCATCCAGGTCCAGACCGCCCAGGCGAACGATGGCCGAATCCTCCAGGTCGGGAAAGGGTCGTTTCTGGAGATGGACAATCGGAGCATGCTGAAGAACACCCTCATCATCTTCGCCATCGTCTCCACCGTCTTCTCCCTCATCAGCGCCATCGTCCTCATCGCCCTTACCCTGCGGCCGATCCATCGGATCACCCGCGCCATGACCCAGATCATCGAGACCGGCGCGTTCGAGGAGGGAACGGAGCCCGTCAAGAGCCCCATCGCGGAACTGGACCGGTTGGGGCAGCTCTTCACAATCATGACGGAGAAATACGCGAACCTGATCCGGGCGATGCGCCAGACGATGGATCATGTTGCGCACGACTTCCGCACCCCTCTCACCCGGATCAGGGGCAGCGCGGAGATCGCCCTCGGGCACTTCACGGAACTCCCGCCCGACGTCACGGAGGCGCTGGCCGACATCATCGAGGACTGCGACCGCTCCAAACTCCAGCTCCAGAACCTGATGGATGCCCGCGAGATGGAGAGCGGATTCGTCAAGCTGAACATCCAGCCGATCAACGCCACCTACCTCATGACCGAGATGACCGACCTCTACGGCATGGTCGCCGAGGAGAAGGGCATCCACTTCACGACCGTCACCCCGCCGGCCGGTCTGACCATCCATGCCGACCGTTCCCGCCTGGCGCGCGCGCTGGGGAATCTGGTCGATAACGCCATCAAATACACCCCCCGTGGCGGAAGCGTCGTCCTGTCGTGCAAGAAGGCCGGAGACTCCGTCCAGTTCACCGTCTCCGACACCGGCATCGGCATCCCTCCCGCCGAGCAGGAGCTGGTCTGGCAACGCCTCTTCCGGGGCAAGAAGGCGCAGGAGTCGGAAAAGGGATTGGGGCTGGGCCTCAACATCGTCCAGATCATCACCCAGGCCCACCACGGCACCATCCAGCTCAAGAGCGACGGCATCCACGGCACAACCTTTATCCTCACCCTGCCCGGTTGAGGGTTGAGTAGTTAGGTGGTTGGGTGGTGCGGTGGTTGGGATATCGGACTTCAGACATCAGACTTCTCAACCCTCAACGCTCAACCCTCAACTGCCCCCGTCCCGTTCCCTATTTTCCGAGCGCGCCGATCCAGATATAATCGATGCGGCAGGTGCCGGTCACCTTTTTGCCGTCGGCGGAGAAGGAAAGCTTGAGCTGCTTGAGGTTGCCGACCGGCGGGAGGGCGACCGTATAGATCGTGTCGCGATCATCCAACGGGTTCACATCGAAGGCGACGGAATTCTTCTCCTCCCATGCGGGTGACACGCCGTTTGTCTGCCACCAGAGCCGCATCCGCGTGGAATCGGTATGGTTCTGCATCTTGATACGCAGCGCGTTGGCACGGGCCGCGCTGCACTCAACCCCCACATCCATTTCGTCAGGGGTGACGACGCACGCAGACGCCGTCTCCTTCAGCGCCATCACCAGATAGTCGCCGCAGACGAGCCGCACCGGATGGGATTTGGCGCTCCAGAACGCCATCTTGTTTCGCAGGAATTCATAATCCGTTCCCGCATCCTCCACGCGCCAGCCCTGCATATCCAGATTCTTCGCGAAATCCCACGCCTTGAACGTGCGTGCCCCCGAAGGCAACACGTGGACCGCTGTGCGCGCCGTACGCCAGAGCGTCCCGTTGTCGGCCTTGAGCGCGACGCGGTAATCGCCCTCGGCGGGGAAACGTGCCTTGGTGCAGGCGGCACCGGCGGCGGCAAACGCCACGCCCGCCGGGCCTTCGGTCTGTTCCCACGCGAGGATCGCGTCCTTCCCGGTCACGGTCGCGGCGAGCGCCGCTTCGGGACGGTCGGTCCAGATTTCGCCGCAGATGGCGATCGCGGGCGGGTCGATCGCGGGATAGGCACGGTCGAGCTCCTCCGCGAAATCAAACTCCCTGTTGCCGGCAAGGGTCCAGTCGTTGGTGGTCGGGGAGTGGTTGACATAGAAGGGAATGCCGGGAATCAGCACATATCCGTTATCCTCGATCAACCCGTTCGAGCAGGCGATGTCGCGCGGCGTGTCGTGTTCACCCCACACCTGGATCTCGGCGGGGCCGTTCTTGCGGGCGTAGTTGTTGCGGTCGAACTTGCAGCGACGGATGTGGACGTTACGCGTCTGGGGACGGATGAGCCCCAGTACCTCGATCGACGCGCCGGCGTTGTTGCGGAAGGTGCAGGCCTCCACGCGGCAGTTCTCGCCGCCGCACTCGAAATCGATTCCACCCTGGTCGGGCGACCCGGAATCGGGCTGGTTCAGGAAGTGGCACCCCCGGATGACCAACCCGCAGTTTCCCCCGAGCATCACCCCCATCGTTCCGGCCGACGCGTGCCAGCCGGAGGCGTCAAAAACGCTGTCCGTCATCCACGCGCGGCTGCTGCAGTTGTAGGGATGGGGCGAGGTGTTGTGGGCGTAGTTGTCATGGCAGAACATCCGCGTCACATACGCATCGAGACCGTTTACGCTGAATCCGCTCGAACACTGGTAGGATTCACAGTCGCGCAGAACCGTATGCCGGGCGTAGGTTCCGCCCACATAGAGACCGCAGGAACGGCCGCCGCCGGGACCGGGCGCGCCGGTGGCGTCACGCCACTCCGGAATGCCGTGCGCGTTGGAGCGGTAGAATCCCTCGATGTGGTGCGCGAGGCAGCGCTCCACCAGCAGATGTCCGCTTTCCGGCGTATCGCAGATGAGCGAGAAGCCCGAACCGGCGTCGCAGAAGATGAGATCCCGTACGGCGAGGTAGGCGGGATTGAGCACGTATCCGCAACTGTCGTTGATCGAGCGCGTGCGGCGGATCTGCGGGCGCATCCCCTCGCCGTATGCGCCGATCTCCGCCCAGTTGTCGGGTGCGCCCCGCGCCGAAACCTGAAGCTCATCGGTAAAGACACTTCCCCGCTTCAGAAGCAGCCGTTCGCCGGGACCGAGCGTCAGTTTGGCCACGTTCGCGAAACTCTTCCAGGCCGTCGCGGGCGTGAGTCCGTCGCGCGCGTCATCGCCGTCCGCCGAATCGACATGGTAGGTCCGGCCGGGCTTGACGGGTGGACTCCACCCCTTCGCCGAAAGGTCGGGCTCCTTCTCCGGCATGAAGATCAGGCGTTTGCGCGTCTTGCTGACAACCTTTCCTTCGTACCGCACCGTGAAATTGAGATGCACGATGCCGTTCGTACCGGGATCAACCCGCCATTCGAACGGGAGGGAGGCGTGCTCGCCGACGCCGTCCAGCGCGATGCGTTCCGGCGTAACGTTCGCGCCATCCGCAGCCGACGCCTCAAGCGTGCAGGCGGGGAGGGCGGTGCCGATATTGACGACCGTGCCCAGCAGGGTTACGGGCGATCCGAGGATCGGCATCAGCTCGCGCGTCCGGAGACCGTCAATCGACACGATCGGCTTCCGTTCATTTCGGATGCAGAAGTCCGAGACCGCGATCTTATCCTTCGTGCCGATCAGAAGGGGCGTGTCGGACGGTTTGCACCGCCCGCCGCGGAACGCGGGATTTCCGGTCACACTATCGACCGACACATTCACCTCCGCGCCGTCCCAGCCGGCTGAGAGCCGGTAGGCGCGACCGAGTTCGACATCGGTCCTGAACGAGGCGCGCGGCTCCCATCTGCCGTCGAGAAAGACAAAGAAATTGAAGTTGCCCTCCCCGTCTTTCGTCCGGTCATACCGTAGCCAATACTCCTCCCGTTTGTAGGCGATGGAGGTCTCGCCCGCCGGCGGCGCGAGAAAGGTCGCCGTGCACGAGACACGGAATCCGGGGGCAATGGAGAGATCGTCGGGCTGCGGTTTCGTCGCGGCGGGACCGGTTACCGCCGGATCGGCCACGGTGCCGAGCATCGGTCCCGTCTGGAGTTCACCCACGCATCCGAGCGGCGTCTGGCCGCCCGGACGGCGCCGGGTGGCGGTCCGGCCGTTCACCGTGATCCAGCTGTTGGTGCCGTCCCAACCGGCGGCGACATCGTACCACTCGCCCGGCACGGGATTCACGGGCACAACCACGCGGGGTTCAGGCGTTCCCGCGAGGTTCACGAAAAAGCTGAACTTCACCCCCTCTTTCGGACCGTCCACCCGGAGGATGAACGAACCTGGCGAGTTGGCGCCGCCTTTCTGCAGGATCGTCGCCTCTCCCTGTTCCTCGATGGGCGCATCGAATTTCACCCGGCAGGAGACGCGCAACCCGGGACGCAGATCGAACTGGTAACTGTCACCGAGGGAACGGGTGCGCGAGGTCTTATCCATCCGGTATTCCGCCGCGATACCCGACGCGGCGGAAAGGGCGATGGCGAACGCCATCATCATCCGTACAAATCGCAGTTTGTTCGCTTGGGACATCATAGACCGAACGCTCCTTCCCTGTATCCGGATTCCGTGCCGCCGTGGCAACCGGAAACCAACGGAAGCAGTGTATCCAATCGTCCAACGCGCCGTCAATCCGATTCCGCACCTATCCGGACTTTCCTCCTTCGACCTTTGATCTTGACCTTATCCCCGCTTTCATGCAAAATGGTGCCATTGATTTCATCCAAGGAAGGAACACGAAGATGAGCAAATGTTTCGCGGTGATGTTCGCGATTTTGGCGGCGTTTCTGTTTTCCGGCTGTGTCCTGTTCAGCAGCCATACGGCGGTTTCTGACGATGGCTCCGGGAAAAAGACGGCGGTCGGGTTGTTTGGCTTCAGCGGAATCGATAACGGTTACCCGCTGATCCCGTTCTATTCCCATTACGAGCAGAACCCGGCGAAGTAAGGCGCCATCCTGACGTTCCTTTTTTGAGGCAAAACGTATGAGTGAGATGAATAAGAAGGTTCCCGACGTCCGGCCCATTCCGGACGATCTTCCCGAAGAGCTTCTTCCCCTTTACGACTGGTGGCAGGCCAACGGGAAAACAACCATTATCACCGCCGCTATCGCGATCGTCTTGGCCGTGGCGGTCTACTCGGTCAAGCTCTTCTGCGAAAGCAAGGTCTCCCGGGCAAACCAATCCCTGCTCCAGGCCAACACGCTTGAGGAACTTGAGCAGGCCGTGGCGAAGGACGGAGGGACGAAGGCCGGGAACGCGATGCGGATCAAACTGGGCAAGGCCTACTACGATGCGGGGCGTTACGAGGATGCGCTGAACGCATACAAGACCTGCCTGTCGAAAGGCGCGCCGAAGGGATTTAAGGAGATCGTCGAGATGGGTATCGCCTTCTCCCTGGAGGGCCTTGGCAAGAACGACGAGGCGCTCGCCGCCTACCAGGCTTTCGAGAAGGATCACACGGGCCACTTCCTGCTGCCGGACGCCACGATGGGCGTCGCCCGGATCCTGACGATCCAAGGCAAGGCTGACGAGGCGAAAAAGCTGCTGGAGACGTTGAAAGCCAGCGTCACGGGCCAGACTGCCAACGAGGCGGCCATCACGAAGCTGGAGAAGCTGATCGACCAGTACGAGGAGCGCGCGAAGCTGCCTCCGCCGGCGGCGGCCCCCGCTCCCGCAC
>DBXN01000177.1 GCA_002309585.1 Verrucomicrobia bacterium UBA1211 | reverse complement strand
ATGGTGCAGTAGATGCACTTGCTGGGATCCTGCACGGGACGTCCGTCATCCCGGGGCTCCACGGGCTTGGGCGGCTCCGCGGGCTTCTCCTCCGCCTTGGGGGCGGGGGCGGGCGCGGGAGCCGGTTTCGGGGCTTCCGGAGCGGGCGCGGGCTGGGCCGCCGGGGTTGGCGCGGCGGGTTTCTCGTCGGGTTTCGCGGCGGGTTGTTCCTGGGCAAACGTGAGAAGCGCGGCGGCAAGCGCCACGCCGAACAGCAGAAAACGGATTTTCACCATCTTCAAACGCTCCATCATCGCAAAAAAGGCCTCAAAAAAAGTCATCAAAATACCGGCCTAGTAACCGGTCACACGCGCGCACGCCGCGAAAAAAGCGAAAAGCGGCAGCGATCCCTGCGTCCTGCCCAACACAGGATTGGACCCTTAACCGCCGAAAGCGCATACAAAAGTATGCGCCCCGATCGGCCCGATTCCGCCTCCCCAAACCGCTTCGGGGGGTCCGGGGGCGGAAAAGGCGAAGGTTTCATCCTTTGAGCCTCTTACCTGTTTTGGCATGATTCTTGCATATTATCAAAAGCGATGCGCACGAATCACACACAAATGAACCGCTTTCATCCGCTTCAGCTTTGCCGCGCGGCACGGCTGAATCTCACGCAGACATCATGCCAAAAACGCGGGTTCACGTTGATCGAGATGCTGGTGGTGATCACCATCATCGGCATTTTGAGTTCCGCGCTGGTGATCTCGGTGCAGTCGGCTTACAAGCAGGCCCGGCAGGCGAACTGCAAATCCAACCTCCGGCAGTTCGGGGTGGCGCTGGCGATTTACCGCGGCGAGCATGACAACGTGGTGCCGGACTGGCTCTCGAACCTCTACCCGGACTATCTGGACGACCGGGGCATGTACATCTGCCGGTCGGACAATTTCTACGGGCTGAAAGACATCCGGCCCTACGCCTACGTGAAGTCGATCCGCGACTCCACCACCCTCGACGCCGCCAAGTTCCGGGACAACAAGACCAACAACGACAACAGCCGGAACAAATCGGTCGAAGCGTGCAGCTACTTCTACGAGTTTTCCAACGCGGCCTGCCCGTGGGGCAAGGACGCCTCCTGGCCGGACGGGAACTATTCGACGATGAAGCTCTGGAAATACGCCCAGATGCAGTATGGCGACGGCAACAACAGGGACCGGGCGTCGGGGACGAACCAGCAGCTGCCGTACAGCGCCTCGGCGATCCCAATCATCCGTTGCTACCACCACTGGAAGGACCAGAAGATTTACGGTGTCGCGTACATCAACAAGGACAGCCGGACGGCGACCAAGGAGTGGATCACGCTGAACGTGGCCTACGCGGGAAACGTCTTTGTGGGGCCGCCCTGGTGGGAAGGGACGCTCCGGGCCGGCGAGAAGGCGAAGGGCAATTGAGGATTTCGTTTCACAGTTGGAGAATGGTATGAAGAGAGTGATGATTCCCCAGTCGACAAGCAGACGGATGGTTCCGGTCGCGGCGATCCTTTTGGTGATGGCCGGATGCACCTCATCCACCCCCCCGGTCGCGGCGCCGGAACCGGCCCCCGCCAAGCCCCGCGCCCCGGAGGTTATCGCCGCCGAGCAGCTGTTTGAACAGGGCAAGATCCAGGAGTCGATCATCGCCTGCGTCGACATCGCCCGCAAGAAGGAGGACGTCCGGGGGCTCTCCGAGCTTCAGGCGAGAATCACCCAGCGGCTGGCGGAGGACCGGGCGGAGGCGATCCGGCGCCGTTCGGAGATGACGACCAAGCTGCAATCGACCGACGCGACCCGCCACGGCATCACGCCCGACACCTACCGCCAGCGGAAGCATGTCCTCGGGGAGACCGGTTCCCTGAAGGCCAACCCCTCCCCCATGCAGGAGGTTCTCTCGAAGCCGGTGACGATCCATCTGCAGAACGCCGACCTCTCCACCATCGTCGCCCAGATCGGCCAGTCCCAGAACGTGAACATGATCGCAGACAGCGCCCTCGCGGACCTGGACCAGATGCTCACCATCCACGTCGAGAACACCCCGCTGAGCGAGGTGCTGGAGTACATCGGCCGGAACATGGGCGTCGACTTCTCCGTCGGTAACAACATCATCTGGGTGACGGCGAAGGAGGAGCCGACCTCCGGCGTCCCGCTTGAGACCCGTATCTACCGTCTGCGCAAGGGTCTCGTCGGTTCCGAACTCGGCCGCGCCCCCTACGGCAAGACGATCTTCAAAGGCGCCCAGGAACGCGGCCAATCCCGTTCCCAGCAGGAGCTCGAGCAGGGCGACCAGAAGGAGGGCACCATCGGGATTCTGGACGCGATCACCCGCTTTGTCCCGCAGCCCGAAGGTTCGGACATGATCTTCAACGACAAGGCGCACGTCCTGATCGTCAAGAACACCCGCGAGAATCTCGCGATGGTCGAGGAGTTCATCGACAAGCTCGACATCCGCCCCGTCCAGGTCCTGATCGAGGCGCGGTTTGTCACGACCAAGGTCAACGACCTGCGCGAACTGGGCATCGACTGGCTGATCGACAACCGCGGCGGATCGCGCTTCAAGACAGCGGATTACGGCGCCAACACGCTGGCGAGCGCCGCGCAGTTCGCGCATGACGCGATCGTCGGCCGGGTAACGGAAGTATCGACCGATGACTCGGGCGGCGGCAACGGCGGTCTCAGCCTCTCCTACCAGTTCCTGCTGGGCGACACCGCCCTCCAGGCGGTCCTCCACGCGATGGAGCAGAACGGCGAGAGCCAGACGCTGGCGGTCCCGCGCGTGACCACCTTGAACAACCGCGAGGCCCGCTTCCGCATCGGCACCGATATCGTCTATTTCGAGGAGGTCGAGGCGGACTCCACCTCCAGCGGCTACAACAGCAACAACACCGAGATGACCTTCGACTACGACACGCCGATGACGGTCGAAGTCGGTTATTCGATGACGGTCACGCCAAGCGTCGGCGCCGATCTCTCCACCATCAACCTGGTGCTCCGTCCCGAAATCAGCTCCATCGCCGAGTGGTTCGAGTACAAAATCGCCTATCTTCAGAACAGCGACATCGATGACAGCAAGATTCCTAAAATCCGGTTGCCCTCCATCACCCGGCAGTTCATCGAGACCGAGGCGACCGTCCGGAGTGGCGAGACCGTCGTTCTCGGCGGGTTGGTTGACAGCACCAAATCGGAGTCTCTGACCGAAACCCCGTGGCTCTCGAAACTCCCCTTGATCGGCCGGCTCTTCAAAGTCGATTCGAAGAAGAACGTCACGCAGAACATCCTCATCTTCGTCACCGCGACCCTCATCAGCGATGTCGGCGAGGAGCTGATTCCGCTGAACGAGATCGAGCGCTACGGTGAGGCCGTTCCCGCCGACGCCGACGTGCCCGACATCCTGAAGCAGCGGAAGGTGATCTCCGTCTCGACGGCGGATGAGGAGACCCCGCCCGCCGCGGCGGCG
>DBXN01000034.1:11730-20660 GCA_002309585.1 Verrucomicrobia bacterium UBA1211 | reverse complement strand
TGTTTTTCCGCTGGCGCATGCGCATGGCAGGGTATTAATTGCTACACTTCTACACATTATTATGAGGCAATTGCAAAACCTCTTAAATGCGTGGCTCTGTGATCGAGGGGCGCGGGCGAAGTGCGCTTGAAAGGCGAAACATCGACGGCAAGGAGCAAAAACATGGCTGACGAGAGCGAAACCAGCGCAAAACCACGGTTTGCGAGCCATTGGCTGACAATCCAGCCCAGCCTCTTCCCGGAATGGGAGAGAGAGATGGACCGAAAGGAGTGTGAAGAATGGGATCGGCGGCAGAAGGAGGCCGCCGATGCGCGGAGGGCGAAGCGCGTCAGCTGAGCATCTGCGCGGACTGCTCCACCGCGATGACAAGAAGACCCAGCATCAGGTGGAGGAGCACCTTGGCGTGTCCGCGCACCCTGACCGTCCGTCCGCCGTGCGCGTCGTGGAGGTGCCCGTTGACCCGCTCCACACCTGAGCGGTTGCGGAAGCGGATCTTCTCGGCGGGGACGATGCCGACGGCCTTTTCGCCCCTGCCGTCAGGCTTTGGCGCGCCGCGTCTCGGGTTCGCGTCGATGATCGGGACGTGATTGTTCGACTCGGAGAATTCCCGTATCTCCTTCGCGTCGTAGGCGGCATCCTCAAGGTCGTACAGCGAGAGCGCCACCTCGTCGGCCATCTGCATGAGCGGGATGGCGGCCTTTGAGTCGTGGACGCTCGCGGACGTGAGGCATGCCGCGATGGGGAAGTCACCGTCGGCGACCGCGATGTGGAACTTGTAGCCGCGCCAGTACTGCGTCTTGCCTTTGCTGTTGCGCTTGCATCCCCAGTCGCAGAGCGTCGGCAGCAGCGAGAGGTTCGTGCCGAGGTCCCGCTCCTTCTGGAGCGCGAGGGAGTTGTAGTCCTCCGTGTTCGCGTCGATCTGCGCGCGCATCGCCGCGAGTTCGGCGGCTGCGGTCTTCTCGCCCTTGGTCGCTGCGCTTTCACGCGCGTCTATCTCGGTTGAGTCGATGCTGCGGTGGATGACGATCCGCCCCTTCGTCACCTTCTTCACGAAGTCCTTGAAAAGCGACGAGGCAATCTCGTCCAGGGCGAAGTCGCCGAACGTCCGCGAGATCGTGGACTCGGACGGGATGCTGGATTGCGACTCCCATCCGCAGAGCCTGCGCATGGACGGGCAGCGGCGCACTTCGGCGAGCGCGTCCTTGGTCGTCGGGAAATTCCAGACATGCTTCATCACGAACATCTTGAACATAGCAAGCCGGCTCGACGGCTTCCTTCCGTTGCCGCACCATCCGTACCTCCGCGCGATGCGGCCAAGTTCCACGGACTCCGCTATGCGGACGAAAAGCCGCTGGTTGTCGTCAAGTTCCCCCACCTCGTCCTCAAGGAAGTCGAAGAGGCTGGGCTGTATTGTCAGCCAGTGGCTTGCGAAATGTTCTTCTGTCGTTCGTCTCATGCCAATAGTATAGCATATAACTATTATAAATCAAGGTAAAAGCGAATGAAAATGCAATTATCCCCCCCCTCCAAAAAACGCATTCCCCTCTTGCGCAAGGCGCAGGGATTTGGCATAATAGATGCGTTGAACCTTTCAGACGCGCAAAGTGGTTTCTACGGGTTTCTTCAAGCCGCGTGGCTTAGCTAGCTCGCGAATGGCGCGGAAGAGGGGTTTTGCAATTAACTCAGGAAGTTTTTGCATGCAGGCGTCATACACCGCCTCCAGTTCTTCGATGGTCTTCATCGGTTTCCCGTCAACAGTCAGGATGATGTCCCGTTCGTTCAGGCCCGACCGGCTCGCGTTCCCGTCCCATGAGGTCGCGAAGACGAAAAGTCCGCCGTCTGTCGCGAAGAAGGCCAGATCCGGTGTGTCGAACTGATTGATCACCTTAGCGGTGAAGCCCCACCGCTCGAAGACCTTTTCAGAGCCTTCGACTTCGCCTTTCTCCAGCGGGGTGATGGCGATCTCCAGTTCCTTGCCTTCGCGGATGACGGTGAAACGCGCCGGTGTCCCGATCGGCATGTGGCCGAGCTTGCGGACGAGCGCGGGAAGGTTCTCGCTGTCGCGGACGGTGACTGGATCGCCATCGATGGCGATGACGCGGTCGTTGGGCTGGATGCCCGCTTTCCGCGCGGGGCTGCGCTGTTCCGTTCCGGCGACGATGACGCCGTTGGTCGCGTCAAAGATCATATTCCGGTCGAAATCGTGCAGCGGCTGGAACTGCAGGCCGAACCATGACCAATGCGCGTTTCCGTATTTGCGCAGATTGGGAAGGACCTCCATGATGATCGGAGAGGGGATGGTGAACGCCTGGCTGCCCATCAGATGGCCGCGGGCGTTGAGGCCGATCACCTCGCCTGCCGTGTTGACCAGCGGACCGCCCGAATTGCCCGGCGAGATGGCGGCATCGGTCTGGTACCAGAGCGTGTACGCTCCCGCGCCGTCGAGATAACGGTCGGCGCAGGAGATGATGCCCATCGACACCGAACGTGCCAGTCCCCACGGCGCGCCCATCGCCAGCACCACATCGCCGATCGCAACCCCCTTGGACGAGAGCGTGGCGTAAGGGAGGGCGGGGGCGTCTTTGGGCCGGACCAGCCGGAGGAGCGCCACGTCAAGGTCCTTGTCCGAGCCGACCACCGTGGCGGTATAGGCGCTGCCGTCGGTCAGCAGGCAGCGGATCTCCGTCGCCTTGTCGATCACATGGAAGTTGGTCAGCAGTTCGCCTTCCGGGGAGATCAGGACGCCGCTTCCGGATGCGACGCCTTTCTTGTTTTTACCGGTCTCCACCGCCTTGTAGACCACCCGGATGTAGACGAGCGTGGGGAAGACCTCCTCCTGGGCGTTCCGGATGACTTGGCGGAAATCGGAGGGTTGGGTCACGCAGCCGAATGGGGACACGAGACACGCGGTTAGAAAGGCCAAAATCGGGAAAAGGGTTTTCGTACTCATGGAGTCTCCACTTGAAATTCTGGGTCACGAACAATGGAAAGAACTATGCCACGGTTCCGATTGAAAGTCAATGGTTCTTCCCGTTTAACCCTCATTCTCCGTTACCGCTCCGGGGTCTTGCCCAGCTCATCGAAGTATTGTTTGACGAGCGGACGGTATTCGGCCGGCGTCTGCTTGAGCAGCTCCATGTAGTTTTCGGAATTGAGGGTCCCCTTCAGACGCATCCAGTCGCGGTTCGTCTCCATGAACGGGTCGGTACGGGCATCGTCTCCAACCGCGCCGGCGCGTTCCGCCCGGATCAGCATGTTGGCTTCCAGCCGCTCGCGGGCCTTCGCCCACGCATCCGCTTCCCGCTGGTCCATCGCCTGCGACATCGCGTTCAGCCGCTCCGCCAATTGCCGGGCCTGATCCGCCGCCTCCCGTTGCTTGCCCTCGGCCTGCGGCATTTGCTCGGCGGCTTTCAACGCTTCGCGGGCCAACGCCAGCGCCTTTTCCGCCTGTTCCCCGCCGGTCTGCGCGGCCTCGCTGTCGCGCTGCCGGATCGCCTGATCCGCCTGGCCGGTGGCCTGCTGGCTCAACTGCGCCGACTCGCCGGTCTTGCTGGCCGCCTCCAAAAGGGCGGAATCCTTCGCGTTCTTCACTTTCTCCTGCGCGTTCTTGGCCTGTTGGGCGGCACGGTCCGCCCGTTCCCGCGCGCGCCGGGCGGCGGTTTCGGCATCCTGCTTCAGGCGGGACGCCTCCCGTTCCATCTGCCGGAGGGTCTCTTTCGTTTTTCGGAGCGCCTCGTTGGCCAGGATTGCGGCGGTTTTCGCCTCCAGCATGGCGAGTTCGGTTGCCTCGCGGTTCTGGGCGCGGGTCTCTCGCTCCTTCGCCCGTTCCGCCTGTTCCAGCCGCTCACCGGCCTGCATCGACAGCCGGTCCGCTTCCTGCGCGGCGGCGGCCGCCTCGCTCAAGGCCTCGGCGATCGGGTTCCTTTCGGGGGTTTGCCCGTCTTCCCCTGCCGATCCCTCCGGCGAATCCGGATTATCCGGGGAACCCGGACTGTCCGGTGAGTCCGGAGTACCCGGTTCGCCGGTCATCTGCCGGATCGCGTCCTGGGCGGCCATCGCCTGGTCCAACGCCTCCTTTGCCTGGGCGACGGCCTTCTCGGCCTCGGCGGTGACCGCGCCGGGTGGTACCTGCTGGGCTTCGCGCTCCGCGAGTTGCCGGGCGGTCTGCCCGACCTGCTCCTCTGCCTGCCCGACTGCCTTTTGCGCCTCTCCAACCGCCTGTTCGGCCGCCTGGCGGGCAAGGTCCAGCGCCTCGGCCTGATCCTGCTGCCGGTTCGCGTCCTGGCGTTGGCGGGCTTCGGCGGCGGCCTCCTTTGCCGCGTCAAGTTCCCGGTTGGCCTCCTCCAGCGCCTGTTTGGCTGCGTCATGGCGGGCGGCGGCATCTTCCTGCCGCTCGTTCGTCTGCCGGTCCTGAACCGCATCCTGCGCGGTCCGCGCGGCCTCTAGCGCGGCCTCCGCGGCCTTCTCCGTCCGGTCGGCGGCTTGCCGGACCGCCTCCTCGGCGGCGGTCGCTTCGGCAAACCGTTCCGCCTTCTCGTTGGCGTCCAAAGCGGTCTGGGCGGCGATCTCGGCGGCTTGGGCGGCTTTGCGCGTCTCGTCATGCGTCATCCGCTCGAACCAAATCTGTCCATCCCTTTCCTGCGTCTGTTCCTGCTGGGCCTGTTGCATCGTTTCGCGGGCCTTTTGGAGGTCCTGCTTGATGGCGTTGACCGCGTCGTCCTGCTGAAGCCGGTCACGGATTTGGTCCATCCGCTGTTCGGCCTCCTGCTGACGGTTGGCCCATTCGTTCTGTGCCCATTTCTGCAAGGGGGCTTCCGCCTCGTCGGCCAACCGCTCTTCCCGTTTGGCGAGGGCGTGCAACTGGCTGGCCGCCTCCTGCCGGCGGTTCTCTTCCTGAAGTTTCTGGAACATTTGATTCAGCTCGTCAGCCGCTTTCCGGAGGGCCTGTTCCGCCTGGTCGCCGGCCTCGCGGCGTTTGTCGGGTTCGGCGGCGGCGATCGCGTCCATCTTCTTCATTGCCTCTTCCACCGCCCGGTCGCGCAGATCAAGCAAGTCGTTCGCGAAGGCGGTGAAGGGTGTCTTCTCGGTCTCCCGGGCGGCCTGCTCCAACCGCTCCTCCGCGTCCAGGGCGGCTTGATGGGCCTTCTCCAGTTTCTCCGCCGCCTTCGGGGGAAGGGTCGGCTGGTCATAGGTATGCTTCTCCTGCGCGATCAGGTTGGCCGATTCGTTCAGTTTCTGATGCGCCTGATGCATCAGTTTCTCCATCTTCCGGAGGGTTTCCTCACGGATCTGCTCGCGGGAGAGGCGCGCCCATTCGTCCAGACGGATTTTGATCTTCCTGCTTTCCGCGATCTGCTTGCCGCCGAGATCGGCGGACCGTTTGTCCGCGACCCGGAAAAAGAGCTCGAACGTTTTGATCCCCTCGTTCCAGAGGGCTTGCAGATCGGGCGTGGCCGAGAAGGTGAAACCGAGCGGATCGCTGACCGTGACGGGCCAGATCTTTTCATCCCCGTTTTCGGCGCGCGCGACCAGGTGGACCTCTCCGATGCCCCAGTCGTCCCGCGCCGTCCCTTCGCACTGGAGCCGATCGTTCGGCGGGATGTGAAGCCTGTCGGCGGTCGGGCGGTCGAGCGTGACATGCGGGGGACGGTCGGGCAGAACCGTGAACTGCGCCCATTCAAGCGCGTTGGTGAAACGGTCCGTGTCGCGCAGGCTGATGGCCCATTTCCCGGAAAGGGCGAGCGATGCGGTATGCCGCCACCAGGCGTTGGAGGCGTTTCCGCCAACCGTCGGGGGCAGGCGGTGCCGGTCGATCAGCAGGGCCGATTCGCACGTGCGGTCGAAGGTGGCTGTGATGCCGATCCGGGTGCCTTCCACCACGTCCAGCGGCATGAGGGCGCGGGCGACGAGTTGCGTGTCGGGACGGTCGAGATAGGCGGGATAGCGGAGCGTCACGCGGCTCTCTTTCAAGGCGGGCGGATCTACAACGCGAATGGTGTAGGGGAGGGTGAACGCGTTGCCGTACCGGATGCGGTAGACGAAGGAACGGGTGACGTTGGGCAGCTCAAGTGCGAAGGTGGCGGTCTTCCGCTCCTTCGCATCGGTGGTGTCGAGCATCCGTTCGGTCCGTTCCGTCTTGTCCGGGAAGGAGAAGAGGATCTCCGCGCGGTATCCCCTGCGGAACGGGGCCTCAACCTCGAACCGGACCGGCATGCCGGAGAGGAAGGTGCGGTCGCCGGGATGGATCCGGATCGCGAGTGCTTCGATCGTGTCGAATTCCCGGAAGGGTTCCACGGCGCGGCGGAAGAGAAGCCATCCCTCCTTCGGCCAGAGGAACAGAACCGCCGTAAGGATGGCGCCGGAGAGGAAGAGGGCGGTGAAGAAGGGACGTGCGCTCCGCCATGTGAACTCATGGTGGGTCCGGATGCCGGTGATGTCGGTGCGGGCTTCCTGAGCCAGAAGATCCAGCAGTTCCTTCGAGGCGCGGATCGAGGTGTCGTTGTCGCCATGTTCACACAGCTCAATGGTGGAACTGATCCGTTCCTGGAGTTCGGGATGGCGGGTCTCAAGAATGCGGGCGATCCGGGTGAGCGAGAGTTTCTGGCAGAGGGGACGGATCAGGGCGGTCCAGGCAGTGAGCAGCGTCATGACCGCCACTGCGAGGGAGAGACCCCAGCGGGCCGCCGGGTGGATCAGGACGACGGCGGCGTCAATCGCCATCACGGCGAGGATGCCCACTACCGCCACGGCCAGCACAGCGAAGATTCCGCGGATGAAAAGCACCCAGCGGACCCGCGCGATCATGCGGGCCAGCCGGCTTTTCAACTCTCTCGGGAGGGTTACGCTTGGCATGGCGCCCCCCCGACCCGGTTGATGAGCGCCGCCGCGACGCCCGCACCGAACCCGTTGTCGATATTGACGACCGTGACGCCCGCCGCGCAGGAGTTGAGCATCCCCAGCAACGCCGCCAGCCCCTGGAACGAAGCACCGTATCCGACACTGGTCGGGACGGCGATGACCGGCTTGTCCGTCAGCCCGCCGACGACGGAGGGCAGGGCACCCTCCATCCCCGCGACCACGATGACGGCATGCGCGTCGGCAGTCTGCCCGATACGCGAGAGCAGCCGGTGAAGCCCCGCCACCCCGACATCGTAGATCCGCTCGACTTTCGCGCCCATCCGTTCCGCCGTGACGGCGGCCTCCTCCGCGACGGGAAGATCCGAGGTGCCTGCCGTGAGGATGACGATCTTGCCCGACTGTTCGGGCAGCGGTACGATGTCCCGTGTCAGGATGCGGGATTCGGGCTGGTAGCGGGCATCCGGCAGCGCGAGGAGGATGCGTTCCGCCTGTTCGGGTGAAACCCGCGTGGCGAAGGCGTTCTGCCCCCTGTCATTCAGCGCCCGGATGATCGCGATGATCTGGTCCGCGCTCTTCCCCGCCCCGAAGATCACCTCGGGGATGCCGCGGCGGCTGAGCCGTTCCAAATCCGGTTTCGCAAATCCCAAATCCACATCACGCATACCAACCTCAAACCGTCATCATTTTCGTCAGTTCCCGGACACGGGCGCGGATCATCGCGGCAGTCAGTTTCTCAAAACGCTCAATGCTGAATCCCTCCACGCCGAACGATGCGATGGCGCTGGCGTGGACCAGCGCCTCGCGCATCAGGCGGTCGGTGACGTTCCCTGCTTTCGCCAGATAGCCCATCATCGCGCCGGCATACGAATCGCCCGCGCCGGTGGGATCGGTCAGTTTCCGGACGGGGTAGGCGGGCACGATGAAGACACCCTTTTCGGAGACGAGCAGCGCGCCGTGCTCGCCCTTCTTGATGATCACATACCGGGGACCCATCTTGCGGATGGCGGCTGCGCAATCCAGCAGATTCCATTTGCCGGTCAGTTGGCGGGCCTCGCCGTCATTCACGGTGAAGAGGTCCACCTTGCGCATCACACGCTTCAGGGCGGGGAGCGCCGTGTCGATCCAGAGATTCATCGTATCGAGCGCGACGAACTTCGCGCCCGACGCCTGTTTCAAGACATGCATCTGTAGCTCCGGCTGGATATTCCCCAGCAGGACGAAGGGCGCGGCTTTGTACGTCTCAGGAAGAACGGGCTTGAAGGCGGCGAAGACACCGAGGCGGGTGTCAAGCGTGGTCCGCTCGATCATGTTGTCGTCATAGGCGCAGGCCCAGCGGAAGGTCTCGCCCGCTTCCCGCTGAAGCCCGTCGAGGTTGATCCCGAACCGGCGCCAGCGCCGCTCGAATACAGCGGGGAAATCCGTACCGACAACCCCGACCGCGCCGGGCTTGACGAAGTACGATGCCGCGACGGTGCTGTAGGGGACGGATCCCCCCAACAGGTTCTTCCGGTCATCCGTTCGGGTTTTGATGTCATCGATGCCGACCGAACCGACAATCCACAATGGAACAGGCGCTTTTTTCATCTTTGTGTCTTCCCTCATTAAAACCCCTCCATTTTATCCATGCGTGGGCGGTTTGGCAAGCGCGCAAAGCGTCTGAGGGGCCTTTGGTGGCGGGAAATGAACTTTCCGCCTGTTTTTTTGATTTCCCGCTTGTCAAACCCAAGCCGGTTTTGCTAAAGTACACGTCACTTTCTCACCGCTCGGGTGGTGAAATTGGCAGACACGCATGCTTGAGGTGCATGTGGAGAGATCCTTGGGGGTTCGAGTCCCCCCCCGAGCACCATCTTCCCCCTTCACGGTTTACCGATACAGACCGTCACCGCAATAAAAGGCAAAAAAAGCGCTACCGCATATACGACAAAAGCCAACAGGACGGATGCGGTGAAGAGCGTCAAAACCCACTGGGATCGCAACACCGGGTATCGGTTCGATAGCGCGCCTCCGAGCATGGCGGCCCCTGGGAAGAGGAATATCAGAAAACCCTTTTCAACCACGAGCACCGTCAATGG
>DBXN01000034.1:0-11696 GCA_002309585.1 Verrucomicrobia bacterium UBA1211 | reverse complement strand
AGGCATGGGCGGCCTAAGGAAAGAAAGGCCGCCAATGCCAACTGAAGGATCGCCTGAGTGAAGTAAAAAAACTTCATCCGTGTGCCGCTATCCGTATCACTTGAGGATCAGGAGGGTACCCGACGGGATCACGTTCAGATTCAGCCCACGCGCGGTTCGTTCAAGGACGCATTTCCCGGCGTTCTGCTCGGCGGATATGACGGTGAGTGTCCATCCGCGAAGCGTCTCGTCGGTTAGGTTCCCGCCGACGATCAGCGGGTAGGTGCCCGGTGCCGGTTTCGCGGCAAAAGTGACGCTCAGAGTTCCGCTTTCGGGAATCATCAGTGTCGCCGAGGCGGGCAGCGTGAGCGTGTCCGTCACGGCCGGTGTCGCGTCGATATGGAACGCGAGTTGATCCGTGGAAAGCTCAAGCGTTCCGCTGAAGTCCGCGTCGAAGGAGGGGAGGGTCGCCAGATCCTTCGCGGCGAGCGTGCCGGATCCCGTGACGGTCGCTTGCCGGAAATCGGTGTAGCCGGCTCGGCAGACACCGAGCCACTTGCCCATCAGATAGGCCTCGATGTCGGCACGCGCGGCGTCGTCCAGTACCGTCCCGTAGAAGAGCGATTCGCCGATGAACTCACAGCTCTTTTCAGATCCCGCGCTCTGGTAGTATCCGAGGTAGGCGATCGGTACGTCAGTGCCGTCGGTTGTGAAGGAGAGTACTTCCGGGCGGCCCGAATAACCGCTGACCCTGCCGTTCACCTTGACACCGTCCAGATAGGTGTTGCCGTTCGTCAGGGAGGCCGTTGTGCCGCTTGGCCAGATCGGCGCGTTCACGTTGGTGCCTTGCCGGGTCTTGATCACCGTGCCGGACACCGTGTCGATCACCGGCACGCCGCCACCGCGGACGGTGTCCAAAACGACGAATCCCGTCTTGACCTGCTTCTGCACGTGGGTGAAGTTAGCCTGGGTCAGGAGCGAATGGTCGGTCTTGAACCGCAGCGTGTTGCCGCCGTTCTGGGTGGTTTCGCTGTAATCCAGCCAGCCGCGGACCGGGCCGTTCCCGTGCGCGGCGGGAATGCGGTGCGGGCGGCGGTCACCGGTGGCACCGGTGGTGAAGGTGCCGTGCAGATAGAGGGAGTCGGCGATCTCCTTCTTTCCATGGTCAAAGAGTCCCCAGATGCAATCGCTCGCCGGATCGTCCCCGAAGGTGATGTCCTCCTCGCAGTCGGGATCGAACCAGCCGATGCGGGAATCCTCCTTCACAACCTCTTCCGTCGGGATCAGCGGGAGTGCGGAGATGTCCAGGCGGCTCCCCTCCTGAAGCGCGACCGTCCCGGTGAAGATGCCGGATCCGATCCGCGACTGGTCCGAAACTTCCACCGTCCCTTTGCCGGACGCGGCGACATCCCCGCCCGCATAGACGACGGTTCCGCCTTCTTCGACCTGCAGCGAATGGGGTGTGGCCGGATAACCCGGAATCGCCCATTTGACGGCCAGATAGGCCTCCACCGCGCTCCGCTGCACATGGGTGAGGGTGTTGGTGTAGATCAGCACTTCGCCGTAGATCTGACCGCCGCTGTTTTCGACCGCGTCAAACCAGCCGAGCGAACGGACATCGGTCTTTCCGGCATCCAGCGAGAGAACCTGATAATCTCCGCTGAAGCCCGTGGCGGTCGGGTTGACCGACTGGCCGTCCAGCCAGACCGGGCGGGCGGTCCCGAGGATCGGGGTTGAGGGGTCGTTGACATTTCCGTTCGCGCGCTTCAGGACGCCGCGCGTGGTACCGTTCGCCCACGGTGCCTCGTCGCCACGCACATCCTTGCCCTCATTGGAGATGGTGTATCCGCCGAGAACGCTGTAGCCGCCGCCGAACTGGCTTCCGAAGACCATGACCGCCGTCTCGGCCGTGATCGGCTTGTTGAAGATGATCCGGCGTGTCTCGGTCTGGTTGGCGCCTGAATCGGGTACGCCAGTTCCGCTGACGTGTCCGTCACTCGCCGGGATGGATCCGCCCTGCTTGCCGAAGGAGATCACCGTCCGGCCGTTGAGGGCGTTGGTGATCGAGTAGGGATAGACACGAAGGTATCCCTCTCCGCGCGGTTGTAGCGCGTAAAGGCCGGTGTGGCCGGGACGGCAGTCGTTCCACCGCCGGACCATGATCCCGTTGGTCGACGTGGCGTAGTAGTCATTGTAGTTGTATTGCTGGAGGGTGCCTGCCTCGGACGGATCCAACCAGAGCGCCGGCAGCTCGCCCAGCGCCGTCTCCAAAATCGCCTTATTGCCGAACTCCAGCCGCCCGCCCGGGGCGACGATCACGTCCGATGTGGGGGTGATCGTATACAGGTGGGTCGTCCCGACGATGCGCGTGGTTCCCTCGCCGGTGATGGTGAGCGCGTCACCCTTGAAGTTGGCGGTCAACCCTTTATCGACCGTCAGCCGCGCCGCCGGACACTCCGGGTGGGCGAGGCTGATGTCAAATGAGACATCCGCTCCGGCCGTCGAGGAGCAGTGGATCGCCACATTCGTTCCGAGTGTGTCGATGGCGAGATCGGAGTGCTGGTAAATGAGGATCGAGGCGTTGTCGCTGACGGTGTCAACGACGAGCTTGGAAGTCTCATCGTCCGTCCCGACGGTGCCGATCGCGCCGGAGAGGGTTCCGACCGAAAGGGTCTGGTCCGCCGCGACACGCAAACGGGTGTTGGTGGATCGTCCGGTCACCTGATCGATCGTCACTGCCGCCGGCGTGAACGAGATGTTGGCGGAACCTTCGAGGGTGACGGGATTCGGCAGCTGTTCCGCGTTGATCCTCACAAACGCGCTGTCGGTGATGGTGAGCGATCCCGCGTAGTCAAGCGTTCCCGAAAAGACACAGGGAAAATTAGCGGACCCTTGGTCGGTGACACGTACATTGCCGGTCCCGGTGATCGCGCCGGTGAGTTCGATCGCCTTGTTCGCCTTGATATGGAGCAAGGCGTTCTCGCCGTCCAGGACGATGTTGTTGTCCAGAACCCCGTTCATGCCGCTCCACGTGTTCCAAAGGTTCGTGCTGCGGGAGCAGAACTTCACCGTCAGTTTGCGTCCGTTCGCGATGGTGATGGTGGCGTCCGGGTTGACCGCCGTTCCGTTGAGGAGGGTGAGGTCATGGGTCGCGAGGGTGATGTCGCCCGACCCCAGGGTGTCGGTGCCCCACAGCGCGAGATCCGAATCAGGCTCGATCACGTAAGGGATGGCGGGCGTGGTCGGGAGCGTGGCGAAGCCGTTGAAGTGCAGGGTACCGCTTTCCGCGAAACGGACTGGCGCGTCGAAGATCGGGAAATGGACGGAGATGGGGATCCCGCCGAAATCGAGCCGGTCGCTTCCGGCCACGGTGAGCGAGCCGCCGTTCTGCGCGAGCAGGCCTCCGTAAAGGTGGGGGATGATGGTGCCGTTCAGCGCCGTGCAGTCGAGCGTCACCTCGCCGCCGTCCAGCAACAGGTTGGCGTTCAGCCGGAATTCAAGCGGGTTAAAGAGGGCGGAACGGAAGATCGATCCGTCGCCGGGATCGGTGAAAGGCTGGGCGTCGCCTTTGTCCTCCCGGGTGATCGCGGCGTTGGTCGCACTGTAGCAGAGGGCCGGCGCGTAAGCGATCTGGTTCGCGCCGAAGGGGTTGCTGCCGCTACCGCCGTTCGCGAGGGCGATCATCAGCACATGGTCACCCGCCGTCAGGGCGATGTCCCGCACGCAGGTGGCCGTGCCGGAGGCGGTGTTTGAGAGGATGATCTTGCCGTCGATCGCGATCAGGGCGGCATCGTCGATGTCCTCATAGAAGCTGTAGACCGCATCGGAGGGAATGGCCCAAGTCGCGGAGAAGACGCAGACGATCCGGTTGGTCGAGACGCGCTCGTTCGCCGGCCAGATGTCGGTCGCCACGCCGAGATAGTTTGAGACCGCGATCGCGCTGATCCGTCCGCCGACACCGGGCCAAGCCGGGTAGACGGGGTTCTCATATCGGCAAAAACCCGGTTCACCCGCCTCGCCCTCCGGTGGAAGCAGTTTGATGGTTGAACCGGCCTTTGCGGTGATGACGCTGCCGCTGACATTCTCGGCAGATACGCCGCTCACGCTCAACGTCAGGGTCTCGCCCGATTCGAGCGTCACATCAGCAAAACAGAAGGGGACGATGCCCATGAAAAGGGCCGATACTGCCAACACGAATTTTTTCATCATGATCCTCTTTGCCAAATAACTTACCCAACGCTATGCCGTAACGGGACGCGACGTTCGCGAAGATCCCGACGGCAGAAAACTCTCAAACGCAATCCCCATCCGCATCGGGACGGTTCGCGACGGCGGTGCACCGTCGCCCCGACTGTATCCGACGGGCGGAGACTTCTTCCAATCACACAGTGCCCATAGTGTAACAAATCCACGAAAGCCGTGTCACGCGTTTGTTTTATGAGACGGTTTTGCCGATCGGTTGAGTGGAAGAACCTTGAGGGGGTGTTCAACGACCCCACTGCCGCGCCTCCAAGCGATCGTAACGAAAAGCCTCCTGCTGTGCGCATACGCAACCTTCAGCAGTTTCCGATTAAAACGCGGGAGAGGCGCGTGCGGGCGGTCTCGGCCAGGCGGCGGAGGGTCGCGATGGGCGTGGGGGGCGCGTCCAAGAGCCGGAAACGCGGGAAGAAGCGGGTGATATGCAGCGGGATCTCCGGCGAGACGGAGGCGATGAAGGAGGCGATGGCGGCGATGTCGGCATCGGCGTCGTTGCGGCCCGGGACGATCAGCGTAGTCACCTCTACGTGGCAACCCGCCGAATGGAGCGTGGCGATGGTGCGGCAGACGGCCTGGAAATCCCCGCCCACCCAATCGTAGTAGGCTTGGGAGGGGCCCTTGAGGTCGATGTTGGCGGCATCCAGCAGCGGCGCGAGGGAGTCGATCATCTCCGCCTTCACGCAGCCGTTCGAGACGATGACGTTGAGCAATCCGCGCGCGCGGATCTCCCGCGCGCAGTCCCGGACAAACTCCCATCCGACAAGCGGCTCGTTGTAGGTGTAGGCCAGACCGAGATTCCCGCGTTCCCGCGCCAGCCGCCCGGCGATCTCGGCGAGGGCGGCGGGCGTCGCGGATTCCGTCGCGACATCATCGCCGCCGCGCTGCGAGATGCCGTCATTCTGGCAGAAGGGACAGCGGAGGTTGCATCCGTAGCTTCCGACGGAGAGGATGGGGCGGCCGGGATGGAAGAAGGCCAGCGGCTTCTTCTCGATGGGATCCAGCGCGAGGGAGGTGATCCGGCCGTAATTCGCGCAGACGACCCGTCCCCCTTGGGCGTGGCGCGCGCGACACGCGCCGAACGCCCCTTCCGTCAGACGGCAGTGGCGCGGGCAGGTCTCACAGATGGCGATCGCGTCACTCATGGAAGACATCCGCCTGGAAGGTTTCAAACGATGCGCCTTCGCGCCAGGCATCAGAGGCGAGACCCGCCTTCCGCGCGAGATGGGAAAGGGTTGTGGCGATGTCCCATCCCTGTTCGGGAGCGACTTGCGGCAGGAAGACGGCGAAACAGCCCTCTTTCTCCAGCGTCATGCCGTCTCGGCCGAGAACGATGTCGCGCCAGGAGGCGACGGGCTTGGGAGGGGTGAGCGCCGAGACCTCGACGCGGAGCCCGGCCAGCTCATCCGGTGTGACGCGGTTGAAACGCGGGTCATGAAGGGCCGCGTCCGCCGCGCGGGCGGTCACCGCCTCGACCAGCGGCCGCATGGGCAGAATCTCGCCGATGCAGCCGCGCAGGGCGCTGTTCCGCTTTTCGTTGAGCGTCACGAACGCGCCCATCTTCGCGCGGGTGGCGGCCGGCGCGGCGTCGGAGAACCGGTTCGCGGGGAAGGGCTTGCCGGTCCGGACGGCGTGTTCAACGGACTCGCGGGCGACGCGGAGCAGGAAGGCGCGGTCTTCGGCCGAGAGCGCGCCGGTTTCCGGCGGCGGCCACGCGACATGGCCTGTCGCGGCGGTGTAGCAGACAAACCGGGTGAAATCCTTCTCCGCATCGCCGGAGGTGGCGTAACGCTGGCGGACGAACGGCGTGCGGGCGGGAAAGGCGCGGAGGGCCAGTTCGATGGCGATGCGGCCGCAGATGGTGGCCCCTGAGCGCTTGACGGTCGCGCGGAACCCGTCCGGATCGCAGGCCGCGATGCGGTCGAAGGCCTCCTGATCGGTCGCCGCGACCTTCTCCCGCACGGTGGCGTCACCCTTGACGCCATAGGGGGAGTAGTCGAAATCCCGGCCGTAGTGCGTGAAGTCGGACGAGATAACCAAGAGGGTTTTGTCATCCATGAGCGAGGCCAGCGCCCGTGCGGACATCGCGAGTTGTTCGGGACCGAAATCGCCGAGAATGAGCGGGACGACCGAGAAGAGACCGTCAAGCGCGAGTTGCAGGAGCGGATACTCGATCTGGGCTGCGTGTTCGCCCGCATGGATCCGGTCGCTGCGGGAGACCGGCGCGCGCAGCGCGAGGCGGTCCAGCCAGTCGCGGTCGATGAGCAGGGTGCCGAGCGGGGTCGCCACGGCGTCGGATTCCGGCGCGACAAGCCGGTTCTCAAACCAGACCCGGTGGCTGGGGGCGAGGATGATGACCCGTTTGAACGCGGCGCCCCGGACGGCGCGGACGGCCCGCCAGGCCGTCTCGCCCGAATAGGCCCATCCCGCATGGGGCAGGAGCAGCGCGTTCGTCTTGGATGGGGCTTCCGCCTCATCGGGCGTCTTCGACTTCTCCCACGCTTCCGCCATCGCGCGGATTTCGCGTTCCGAACCGGGATACCAGCTTCCCGCCAACGTGCTTTGCAGGGTCTTCATCCATCAGTCTCCTCTTCGCCTAGCGACGGTTCTTTCACATCTTCATCCGGCATTGTACCATTTTCCCTCCGCGCCGGGCAACTGTAACGTCAACGACTGCCGTCATTGACCACTGAACAATGAACACTTCTCAACGCTCAACCCTCTTTGCTAGCGTATCAGGGGCAGGAGGCTGCCTTTCTCGTCTGTCGGGACGGGGAAGGGTCGGATGGTCATCCAATCGATGGGGTGGGCGGCTTGGGTCGTGATGTATTTCAGCGGTTTGCGGGTCATGTAGACCCAGATGCATCCTGCGATGTAGCGCTGTTCCTCCACGCTGATGGTGCCGTAGGTGTAGAGGTTCAGCTTGTTCGCCATGCTCTTGCAGAGGGGAAGCAGGTCGATGTGCCAGTTGCTGACATGGACGGCCAGGATCCCATCCTGCGCGAGGCGCGAGACGTAGATGCGGAACGCCTCTTCGGTGATCAGGTGGTAGGGGACGGCGTCGCCGTTGTAGGCGTCGATGTAGAGGACATCGTAGAGGGGATCGTTGGCGGCCGACTCTTTGGCGAGCATGTTTCTGGCGTCTCCCGGCACGAGGTCGATCTTCGCGTCGGAGTCCAGAAGATAGGTGAAAAGGTTCCGGTTGCAGGCGACTTCGGTGACCAGGGGGTTGATCTCGAAAAAGCGGTAGAGATCGCCTTCGCGGCCATAGGCGGCCAGTACGCCGGCGCCGAGGCCGACAATCCCGACGGTCATCGGCTTCTCCTTCCCCTGCTGGTAGTTGGGGTGGGAGAGGACGGCGGCGCCGCCGCCGGCCGGTGTGTAGTAGGAGAGGGGCTGGTAACGCATCGGCTCGGTGGTCACCTGCATGCCGTGCGTGGTTTGGCCATACCAGAGATAGGCGACTTGGGCGGGGCGTTTCTCAATGACCTCGACCGTTTTGGTGACGGAGAGCGTCCCGTAGAAATTGCGGGCGCGGTAGAGGACGCGGGAACCGGTCCGGCGCGCCGTGGCGGAGATGAGGGCGAGGCAGAGGCCCGCCGCCGCCAGACACCAGAGGGCGGTCCGCGTCCGGGTCGCGCGAAATCCCGCCGGTTTGGGGAGTTTGCAAGCGATCAGGAAGGCGCAGGCGCAGAGGGCGAGGGGATATTCGGTGACCCGCTTGAAAAGGAGCGGCGCCGCGAAGGATGCCAGCAGCCCGCCGATGGCGCCGCCGATGGAGGAGGCGAGATAGTAGCGGGTGAGTTTGGCGGGATCGGGCCGCTCCTCATAGAGCCAGCTGTGGAGGAAGGTGCCGATGGCGATGAGCAGGGCGATGCCCGCCGCCGCGTTCGGGTAGAAGCTGCCGGTTCCCCAGCGGCCGTTGGCGAAGGCGGCGCCGATGAGCGAGAGGATGGCGAGAACCGTCCAGGTCTTCGGGTAACCGTATCCGAAACGGGAGAAGCCCAGAATATAGCTGAGCAGGAAGGCGGAGAGCATCGTGACCCAGACGAGCGGCAGCGGCGTGACATCCATGAAGAGATGGGCCACAACCGCATTCAGGAGGAAGGAACTGGCGGCGGGGAGGACGACCCACGTCCAGCCCCGTTCCGCCGTCGGACGGGAACCGCCGCTTTCCGCCGGAGGTGTCCCGTCTGGCGCGGCGGTTGGCCGGAAGGTTCGCGTCAGGAGGGCGAGCGCCGCGATATAGAGCGCCACGCCGGCGGTCAGGATCAGCCACTGGGTGGTCAGCGGGCACCACGGTTCAAGGATGAAGGGATAGGAGAGAAGCCCAAGAAAGGAACCGGTGTTCGACCAGACGTAGAGGGAGTAGACGTTCCTCTGGGTGCGGGCGGCCCAGCTTTGGACCAGCGTGCTGCCCGCCGCGAGGAGCAGGTAGGGGAATCCCACGAAGAGCAGGACGGCCGCGGCCGCCTTGATCCAGGGGAGGTCCGGCGCGCCGGAGAGCCAGCCGCTTATGCTCGGCCGGCAGAAAGTGACCGCCGCGAGCCATCCCGCCCCCGCGAGCAGCGCGGTGAGGTGAAAACGCCGCTGCGTCCGAAGCGGACGTTGCGCGAGTTGGTGGGCATAGAGATAGCCGCCCAGCAGCAACAGCTGATAGGCGGCCAGGCAGACGCCCCAGATCGTGGCGCTGCCGCCGAACATCGGGAGCAGGGTACGCCCCAGCATCGGCTGGACAAGAAACAGGAGAAACGAGCCGAGAAAGACGGCGCACCTGTTCATCCAAACGATCGGGGAGGTCTGCCGGTCCATCGCCACACGTCACCCCGGCAGATTGCCGCCCTGCGCGTCGCGCTGGCGGATCACCGCGTGGCGGATCTTCCCGCTGGCGGTCTTGGGCAGCTCATCCACGAACACAACGATACGCGGGTATTTGTAGGGCGCCGTCACATGCTTCACGTGGTTCTGGAGTTCCTTGACCAGCTCGTCCGACGGAGTGTAGCCCTTGGCCAGCACGACGGTCGCCTTCACGATCTGGCCGCGCACCGGGTCGGGCGCGGCGGTGATCGCGCACTCCAGCACGGCGGGATGCTCCATGAGGGCGCTTTCGACCTCAAACGGCCCGATCCGGTAGCCCGAGCTCTTGATCACGTCATCGGCGCGGCCGACATACCAGAAGTAACCCTGCTCGTCGCGCCACGCCAGGTCGCCGGTGTAGTAAACGTCGTCATGCCACATCTTGCGCGTGAGTTCCGGGTCCAGATGGTACCCCACGAACATTCCGTACGGCTTGACGCGGTTGGTCCGGACAACCAGCTGGCCCTCTTCGCCGACCTCGCAGGAACGGCCGTCGGGGTCGAGCAGGTCCAGGTCGTAATCGAGCGACGCCTTGCCCATCGAGCCGGGTTTCGGCTCCATCCACGGGAAGGTGCCGGCGGTGACGGTCAGTTCCGTCTGCCCGAAGCTCTCGTGGAGTTTGAGGCCGGTCGCCTCGTAGAACTGCTGGAAGACCTCCGGGTTCAGCGGTTCGCCGGCGGTGCCGCAATGGACGATCTTCGAGAAGTCGTAGGCCTTCAGGTCCTCTTTGATGAAATAGCGGTAGATGGTCGGGGGGGCGCAGAATGTGGTGACGCCGTATTTCTGCATGACCTCCAGCAGGTTTTTGGCGTGGAACCGGTCCATGTCGTAGACCATCACGGCCGTGCCGCACATCCACTGTCCGTAGATCTTGCCCCAGGCGGCCTTGCCCCAGCCCGTCTCCGCGACGGTCAGATGCAGCCCGCCCTCGACCACGCATTGCCAGAATTTGGCGGTGACGATATGGCCGAGGGGATAATAGAAGTTGTGCGCGACCATCTTCGGCTGACCGGTGGTGCCGGAGGTGAAGTAGAGGAGCATGATGTCGTCGCGCGTCGCCACGCGGAATTCGTATGCCGGATCGACCGTGTCGGACGCCGCCGCGCGCAGCGCGTCGAAATCGAGCCAGCCGTTCTCCCCGCCGCCCGGCGCCAGGGCTTTGATCGGCGGGGTGGCGACCTCCGCCTCGGCCTCCTCGACCGCCTTGCGGATGGAGGGTTCGTTGATGCAGAGGATCATCTTCACGCTGGCGGCCTTCACCCGGTAGACGATGTCCTTCTTCATCAGCAGGTTCGTCGCCGGGATGGCGATCGCGCCGATGCGCGCCAGACCCACGAGGGCGAACCAGTACTCGTACCTGCGCCGCAGGATCAGCATCACGGTGTCGCCCCGGCGGATGCCGAGCGAAAGGAAGACGTTCGCGGCGCGGCGGCTCTCACGCGAGACGTCGGCCATGGTGAAGATGTGCTCCTCGCCCGCGTCGTTGCACCAGACGAGCGCGCGGCGGTTGGGGTCTTCGGCGGCGATGGTGTCCACGACGTCAAAGGCGAAGTTGAAGGTTTCCGGCGCGAGGATTTTACAGTTCTGAAGAAAATCCTCATGGGAGGTGAAGGTCTCCCGGTTCAACCAGCGGCATGACATAAAAAGGTGTCCTTTCGGAAAAAGATGGGATTACGCGGTGATGACGGCGAGAAACTTGGCCGGCGCGTCGCCGACCGTCTGCATGCCGTGGGGCTTCATGGCGTCAAAGTAGATGCTGTCGCCCGGATCGAGCTCGACGATGTGGCCGTCGATGGAGAGTTTCAGTTTCCCGGAGATGACGTAATTGAACTCCTGGCCGGGGTGGGTGTTCAGGTGCATGTCGCGCAGCGAGGGTTCGACCGTCACGATGAAGGGTTCCATGACGCGGTTCGCGAAACGGGTCCCCAGCGCCTCGTACTGGTAGACATTCCGCCGCTCGATGATGGCGCCGGTCCCTTTCCGGGTCAGGTGAAAGGCCTTGGCGTGGGCGTCGCTTCCGGTGAGGATGACCGTCGGATCCACATGGTAGAACGCGGCGAGAATGGTAATGTAGCTCATCGGGACATCCAGAATGCCCGTCTCATATTTCCGGTAGGTCTCAATCGTGATGCCGGTCCGCTGCGCGACATCCGCTTCCGACACGTCGGAAGCGTCCCGCAGTCCGCGGATCCGCTCGGCAATGGCTTCTCGCTGGTTGTTCATGGATCGTGTCCTTATTTCGTTATCCCGCACCGGCCCGGTGTCGGACCCTGACGCGGGTGTTTAGAAAAACATTAATTAACCATACTGCGGCGGGATTTGTCAATTTGCGAATTGAGGCGATGCCCGTCACGGGACAGTCACGGGCGCATCCGCGCGATTCACCGTCGCGTTCATGATGGTTGGAAACAACTGTTTAAAACAACTTTTCTTGTCCGCGCGGGCTAACCCGCCCGCGCATCTCTACCAGTTGAGCGGGTTGTTTTCCAATCCCAGACGGCATGGGTGAAAACCGCCCGCACTCCGAACTTCCGTTTGCCTTTATGCCCGGAATATGCCATACTGGCTTCACAACATGAGAAAAACAGAATCACATTTAAACGAAA
>DBXN01000075.1 GCA_002309585.1 Verrucomicrobia bacterium UBA1211 | reverse complement strand
GGGAGCGCACGGAGAGGAAGTCGTCGCTGTAGACCGTGCCCCAGAAGCCGTAGGGATGGGTGGTCACGTAGTCGGAGAGCGACGCGTTCATCGCGCTCGGCCACTTGTCGTCGCGGGGGACATGGAGTCCGTCCACGCCGATCACGGGGCGCGACGGATCGGCGCAGCGGATGGTCTGGTGGACGTACCGCAGCCACGCCTCCGAGCGGAACGCGTTTTCGCTGTCGCCGAGGATGCTCGACTCGTTGCCACTCTCCCACGCCGCGATGGCCTTCTTTGTCTTGAGACGCGTCACCATGCACTCAAGGTAGCGTCCCTCCCACATCAGTGCGTATGGGTCGGTAAACGGGTTGCGGTTCGCAAGGGCCGGCGGGATGAAGTTGCGGAACGTCATCTGCCCGGTGAGAAGCGGCACGATGAGGCGGATGCCATGCTTCTCGGCAAGGTCGCAAAACTCCTCGAAATGCTCCACCATCCGCTCGTCCACGCCGGCGCGGCCACAGGGCGTATCGGGCAGCGGCTCCTCCGAGTCGAACATCCGCGTCTCGTTCACCTTGTCGAAATTCCCGCCACTGAGATAGCAGGCGTGGATGGGCTGGAAATCCGCCCAATTCGGAAACACGCGCAGCACGCGGAAACCGTTCGCGGCGAGAACGCGTAGGTCCTCGTCGACCACCTTCGCGTCCCACTGGCGCCACATCCCGGTGGCGGCATGGCTCGCCCAGTAGTTCGCGCCCAGCGCCATCCTGCCCGATGGCAGAAAGGCGGCCTCCGCCGCCAACGTAATCGCGGCAAAAGCCATCATAACACGCAATGCTGCAGTTCCCATCTTTTCACCATCCTCCTTTTCATTGACTACGTTTTTTGCCCCCGCCAGCAAATTTCAAGTGCAACTCCCGTTGCATAGTCAATGCTAACCGTGCTTTCTTAAGAACTGACTAGAGTTTAACGTCTTTCGATTGGGGGCGCAAGGTGTGTTTCGGCAAACCGACCGATACCCTGCGCCCGCCGGATTGACCGCGACAACGCGGTACGTCTTGTGGCAAAGCTGCACGGGTTCAGGGAGTCCATCGTACATGAGGTGGAACGCCTCGCTCAGATTCTTCTCAATCTGTTCTTGTTCTGTCATCGCGACTCCTTTCATTCTGGTTCATCAGCATCCCATTCAACTCATCGAATGGGGCTCATAGACGCTGCTCATGAGAGGTATTGAAGGGGAACCTTCCCCCATGTAGATCGAACACCCCTCAACCATAAGGGCAGTGTATACCATCCTCTGTCAGATAGCAACGCTCAAGGTCAGACGAACTTTCAATCTGACCGTTTCCTGACCGATTCTCTCCGGCCATATCAGAGCAATGCAATCGGTCTTCAGCCAGTCAGGATCTCCGCTTTCAAGCGCCGTTGCGAAGATGAGTGCGTCACATACGCCAAGATCGCTTTTGATTGCGTGTTTCATTGCTTGGCAATCAAATACCCGAGCGCTACGGCAGCCAGGCCGGTTGTGACACTGCCAAAAACGTATGCAGCGAACACGCACCACCGACCCGACTGGAGGAGCGCAAGCGATTCCTTGGAAAACGTGGAAAAGGTCGTGAACCCGCCGCACAACCCAACTGTCAATGCGAGCCGTACGGCCTCCGCCCATCCGAAACGTTCACTCCATCCGCCAAAAAGACCTATGGTGAGACTACCGCCGACATTCATGGCAAGCGTCGCCCACGGAAACGCAGCAGCAGGAGTAGCCAGCGCGACAAGATACCGCAAGACACTCCCGACCCCACCACCAATAAACACAAACAATACTTTCATTTTCTGTTCACCATCAATCTTCTCTTAATGTTTTTTTGAAACCACGGCAGACATTATACCGTTTAGATGGAATTCCACAACAATCCTTGAATTGCGACTTGATGGCGTAATCTATGCGCTCTTGTATTGTCATCGAACACCTCCACTTTATCAGTTCTGTCAGGGATATTTCTCCAAACTCACATCTTCAAACTCAATGCTTGCAGTACCAATTCTAACATCAACACTTTTGCCCAACGGTTCGCCACGGACCTCAAGGAACTTTCTCGCCCGTTCGCCGTTGCCAAGCCAGACATGTTCGAGGACCTGCATGATGTTCGCGAAGTCGCCAAAGTCGGAATATCTGCCGACAGAAAGCGCGACCGTTTCGCCATCGGAAGGATAGACACCGCGCGTAGCCATCCACGCGCGCATACGCCGCGCCCTCTCCTGCGTAATGGACGCCACATCCGGCCTCTCGCCCACCTTGCGCGGCGTAATCCACGTGACGATCTTCTCCGTCCGCGACTGCGATGACTTCTTCGGCTGAGGCGGAATAGATTTTTCCCCACCGGGTCTTGCCTGCGCATCCCCCTTCATGTTCGCCGGTTCAAGAAGACGTTGCATCCATGCGTGCGGGGCATCATCTTCCCCGAATCCAGCAAGTTCAGCAAGCCTCGCGCCGAGGTCTTCAATGCGATGGTTACGCCGTTCCAGTTCGCGAAGCTTCGCATTGAGTTTGCTCCAGACCTTTCGCGCGGAGTCGCCTACGCGGGACATGAGAGAAACAAGCGTGCCGCCAGCACCGTAGAAGAAGGACGCGTCCGCAAGGATGCTCTGCGCATCGGGGACCTTGACGGACGCGATATGCCGGAAGCGCGATGCCTCGGCCTTGAGTGCCGTCCTGCATGCGTTCCACTGCTTGACATGACACTCGTGGCGCATCTCCTCTACGTCGCGCAGAATCTCCTCGCGCAACGTTCCGAACCGGCGTCCGAACCGCTCCAGAAATACAGCCAGTTCGCCGACAATCGGCTTTACCTCATCTGCGGTGAACTCGGCGACTCCGAATCCGAGAAGACGCAAATTCAGTTTCTGCAGGGTTCGCGCCGTCGCGTCGATGTTACGCGACATCTGGACCACACGAAAGAGAACGTCGCCCGCCGTCTCGTAATTGACCGCCGCCGCATCAACACGACGTAGCATGCGCCTCAGTTCCGCCGCAAGCGAACGCTGCATATCGAGAAGGTTGCCCGTCTCGTCGCCGCCGCCGGGCGCAAGGTCACGTTCGCGTCGATCGGCGAGCCATTCCACGAACGCCGCCGCGTCATCGCAGATCCGGTAGCGGAATTTCGTACGCCTGTTGTCACGGTAGCCGCGCAGGCGCTCCTTCTCGATGCGCTCGGTGACGAGTCCCCATTCCTTCAATTGACGGATGTCATTTTTGAAGGCAGGCGCGGCAGACGGGTCGGCGTCCTCGCCGCAGACCTTCAACTCCACGTCCTCATGAAGCGGCTCCGGCTCATGCTCGTCTCGGAACGCGGCAAGTGCGCGGAGTATCGCCACGTACTCCACAGCGCGCTCACTCGCAAGCATGTTGCCAAGCGTGAGCGCACGGGCGGAAAGCCAGCCCTTCGTCTCTTCAACCAGCGGAGATCTTATCAATGCCCCGTCGCCGCCTGAGACATCTGATACCGCAAACAAATCTGCCCCAGAACTCTCGTGCTGCCGCTTCACAGGACCATCCCTCTCTTGCTCATGCCCTCAATCGACGGGAATGATTCTTGTTCTATCCAACGTCCCCAAGCCAACATTTCGCTCACAGGTGCGGCGATGTGCCCACCTGGGTCTTTTGCAAGAAAAGCCTCAGCCCTTTTACGTTGTTCGTCTGTCAGCGGAATCCCGATTGGCGTTTTTGATCTTTGCGCCCAGTAGAGCGCCTTTACCGGTCTGGAATAGGCAACGTGTACGCAGGAGTCCACTTCCATTGCGATTCGAAAACCGTCCAGGTCGGCATCCCCGTCGTGTGTACACTTGAGCTTGAACGCCGCAAAATGCCTGAGCAGGCATTTTACGGCCATGTTTGGATACCCCTCTGTGTATACGCATGGAACGCCGCTTTTCACCAGATCAAGGAACGGAGATGCGTTCTCGCACGTCATTATTTCCATGGCGCTCCCATGCCATGCGGTTTCGACAAATCTCAACACGGTCTCAAGCGGCAACTGGCACGCCATTCTCTTTTCGTAAAGTTTCAGGGGAAAGTCAAACATCTCATTATCAATCTTGAATGTCAGCGGAGCGCAAAAAGTCACGCAGCTCGTGTAAGGGTTCGCCGCGATTCCCAATCTTTCCAACAACATGGATTCTTCGTCGGGCGATATGTCCAACATGACGCCGTATATGGTGACGAGTTGGCGGCGTAGCGCCCCAGACCTGATTTTCTTACTGTCGCCGAACCAGTCAGACCCGAGCTGGGACAGTGTTGTAATGGGAAAGTGTCCGCCAAGATGACGCTCCAGCACACCTCTGGCAAGAATCAGCCAATCGCGTCTGTTTTCCGGTCTTGACGCGAATCGGCGAATCTCCTCGCTCGATGCGATTCTGTCAACGTACCGATCGCTATCCGGCACAAGTAGCTTCAGTCTCCCAAACACGTCTTCATTTTCGCCCACTGAGACCTCGGGTAAGCTAATACCGAAATACTCCATCGCATCACGCCACGCGGACAGGACACGCAATCTCTCCGGAAAAGGAAATGACACGCGGCCGTCCGCTGCCCGTTTCCCGACAACGCCAAGAACCCCCTCCAGTTCACGCTGCGCAGCGTAGGAAAGCCCAGTTGCCGAGAACGTCCCGGGGAGCACCTTCCCAGACGCCGCCCGCTTCGCGAGCCTCGCCAGCACCGGCCTTATCTTCGGTGCCTTCTCCACTGCCGCCGCAATTCTCTCTTTCGTCACCATCACTTCATTTCCTCGTCAGCCGCTCCGCGAGCACCGCAAGTCCAACCTTCGTGAAATTGCCTCCGTCGGCCAGCACGGCCTCAACATCGGCTCTTGTCATTTTGCTCGTTATCATATCAAATTCTCTGCTTTTGCCTGTAATTTGCTCACCTTGTCTCCTCCTTGACCGTCATGCCGACTTCTGGCGAGTCGCCGCCTAGGAGGTCGGTCTGGGTAGGCGTGTTACACCAGATGACGGGCGTGAGATGCACGTCGAGGTTCTCGTCCTTGATCACGATAAGGGAAACGGAATGCCTGATTTCACGCTTTACGCCATCCTGGTCAGGCGACGAGACAAAAAGTTGAAGGCCGAGATCGTCCGCAAACGCCAGAAGCTGGTCGCGCCGCGCCGCGTCGATTCCGTAGAACGCTTCGTCGAAGAGAATCGGCGAAGCCTTCGGCGGTTCCGTGCCATCTCCGCCGTGATACAGGAACTCGGCAACCGTGAGAATCAGGAGATAGTTCGGCACGGCCTGTTCGCCACCTGACCCCATGCTCTTCACCTTGCGGTCGATGACACGCCCTTCCTCGTTCTCCGTCACGACCTTCAGCTCGAAACGGAACCACCTACGGTAATCGAAGATTTCGGGGATCGCATCAATCTCTGCGTTGAGTATCTCCTCACGGTGCTGCGCAAGATAGTCGCGTAATTCGTCCTTTTCGCCGCCGGAGTCAAGCGTATACCCTTTTCGGACAAGCTCAACGAAATGTTCGTATTCCGGCACGGGCGAGATCGCGAACGCATAGCGGTTCGACCCGAATCGCCGTCCCGCGAGCTTTTGCTGGATGCGTCCCGTGAGGTCGGTGATGCGCAGGAGATCCATGTACAGCCGTCGCATCACCTCACCCATGAAGATGCGCTCGAATACCTCGCGGCTCTTCTGATCAAGGACGTCGCGTAGCTCGTCAAGTCGCTGCTTCTCGTCCTGCAGGACATCCGCAAGCTGACTCCCCCGTCTGTCCGTGATCATGTTCGCCGCCTTGTCGAACGAGAACGCATAAGTCTCGCCTTTCTGGTCACGGACGCGCTGTTCGATTTTTGCCTCCGCCGCACCAGCCTCCTTCGCGAACTGTTCCCTGAGAGCCGCGAAGTTCGTACCCTCTTCCATGCATTGCGGACACTCCGCCGCCGCAAAAGCGGCGATTTCCATCCCGTCTGGAATCTGCGCCGCGAATTTGGCCTTGAACGTCTCTGCCCGCGCAGTTGCGGCGGCGGCTTCGTGCTCCTTCGCCTCGCGAGCCTTGGTAAGCTCTTCTAGCTTGCCACGCACGCAGCCTATATCGCGACTCTTCTCATCCGCCTCGGACTCTTTTACACGCACGATCTTCTCGGCGGAAGCAATGCGCTTTTCAAGCGAACCGTCGATTCCCGCTGCGCGCATCTTCACGCGAATATCCTCAAGTTCCTCGTGCGCCGCATTCGCCTCTCCCCTGCGCTCGCACGCTGTGTTACCTGTAAGCGTGGCACGTTCTGCCGTCCGCGCCATCTCGGCTGCCGCGTCACGCACCGTATTCGCCTCTCGCCACGCGACATTACGCGCAGTGCCCAGCGATTGCTCCAGTTGCTTCAGACGCGCCAGTGCGTCTGCGCTTGTCGAAGCACGCTTCTCCGCCGCCCTTTGCGCTTTCTCCGCCTCGGCAAGCCGCACTTCCGCCGCCTTTTCAAGCCGCGCCTGCTCCGCCTCTCGTGCCTTGCGTCCGATGAGGCGCGGCTTCGCAGACGGAACCATTCCCTCGCGTCCTCTGAAAAGCCACGTCTTCTGCGAAAGGAAATCCCTGTCGGTCGGTCCGACTTTCGCCGCAAGATGCCGCGCCAAGAGGCCAATCGCCTCGACATCCGATTCCCCGGGCTCGAACGAAATATACCTTCCCAGCCACGGCGCAACATCATTCACCGACACATCACCGGCTTCTCCACGCACGGCAATTGTCATTTGTTCGCCAGACCGCCACGCGATTCGCCGTACCTGATCGGCCTCTTCGGGTCTTACAAGCCATGTTCCCAAGAAATCGTCGCCGACGAGTCGCTCCAAGAGCGCAAGATGCCGAGCGTCGCACCCCGAGGCCGGCTCCAACAGGTCATAGACAGGACGTGCCCCGAGCATCTGCGAACGGATCTCCGCGCGCACCTCCTCGAATCCCGCCACCTCCGGCAAGCTCTCACCACGCGTGCGAATTACATCCAGTTCGGCACGCCGTGCATCCGTTTCGCGCGCGGCCGCATCAGCCGTATCACGCGCGCGAAACTCCGTGCCCGAACGTATCTCTCGCTCCGCCGCAACCTTGGAACTCGCCTCGGCAAAGACATCCGCAAAGTCGTCCTTGTTGCCATACAGCGCATCGGTGACTCCGCCAACGGCGAAGTTCGCCGACTTGCCTGCGGCGATGAGGTCATCCGCGCACTTCCTGAGCGCCACGCCATGTTTCGTACGTGCATCCCGCTCCGCCTTCTCGGCGGCATCCGCCTTCCGCCTCGCCTCGGCGTAGGCACGTTCTGCCTCAACCGCCTTGCGATCCGCCTCCGCAAAGCGCTGGGCGGACGCCTTCTCGCGATCGATGAGGCCAGTCTTGTCTTTCGCACGAAGTTCCACAAGACGCTCGCGCAACCTCGCGGCCTCGCTCTTGAGCGCCGCCCATTCGTTTTCGGCTGCGGCAAGCGCGGTCCTTCCGCTCGTCTCCGCCTCGGACAACGATTGCACAGCACGTTCGGCCTCCGCACGTTTGCATGACTCTTCGTACCACGAAGCGACATCTGCCTTTAGCCTCAGTTTTCCAAGACGCTCGGACTCGCGCCTCAGTTCGTCAAGATATGTAGCCCGCTCGTCAATCTGATCGAGTTTCCCCTTGCTCTCCTCGATTTCCCGNNCCCTTCAGAAGCGGCTCGAACGTGTCTCGGCTCGGATCCTCCAGAAGCTGCCGGAAGAGGTCGTCGTAATTCGCGGCACGCGCGGCGATTTCGCGGTATGCCTTGCCGGTCCTGAGAAGTTTGCAGACATCGGCGTACTTCGCCTCGCCGCCAAAGAGCCGTTCGCCCACTTTTTTAGCATACTCGTTGATATGACCAAAATAATTCCCACCCTTAAGCGAAGCCATGCCGCCTTTAAACTCGCCCTGCGTGGATGCGCGGAGGCGTTCGTTCTCCTCAACGGTCAGCGGCAACTCGGCGACCGGCACAGACGCTATGCCGCCCCACCGTTCGTAGGCAACGTCCATGCCGCTTGCGGAAAGCCCGACCGCGAGCGAACAGACCCTCCCCGTGTCCGAACGCAGTTCAACAGCGGCATACGTAATCCCGGCCTCGCGCGCTGTTTTGCCCGTGACGGCATTGTACCGAAGCACAATGCCCTGGACGGTACGGCCCCCAGAGTCTTTCGCACCAGCGACACGCGCGGCAGAATTGAACTCCATTTCGCGTCCGGCAGTCAGCACGAGATGGATTGCGTCGAGAATCGTCGTCTTGCCGGAACCATTGTCGCCGAGGAGGAACAGGTGCCCGCCGTCGGGTATTTCAATCGTTGTCGTTCCGAGGTTGTGGAACTCCACCAGCCTCACGGCGGTGATCCGATACATTTCGCGCGGCTTCATTCTGCGACTTCCTTCCCGTCGGCTTCCACGCTCTGGGCGAGTTGGGCCGCCTGATAGTGCCACATCGCGGGAAGGCACTCGAAAATCGTCTCGGCTTCGCTCACGCTGTCATCTGCGGAGGGCTTGACCTTGCGGAGGAAGCGGTACTTCTCCAGCTGGGGCATGATGCCTTTCAGAATCTGCCGCACACGTTCGTCGGTATAGTTCTCCTCCTTTCCGGACATGAGCGTGCGGAAACGCGTCGCCGCATATTCCAGCAGGTCGCCAAAACGAAAGCGCAGGTTGTCGCGGTCATCCGCCGTCACACCTTGCTCGCGGCATTCGCGCTCGAAGAACTCAAGGACCAGCAGGAACGCCATGCAGTCGTCACGCTTCGTGAAGGTGAACATGTCACGGTTGGGCAATGTGATCTTCTCGTTGAACCACTTCGGCTTGTAGAGTCTGGCACACTTCGCGTCCATCACAAGCGACCAGCCGAAGAGCTTGTCGAAGAATGCCTCGAATGCGCGCTTGTACCGCATCAAGACAAGAAACAACCGCTCGTCATCGGTCTTGTAGAAATAGGGGGATTCCAGAAGAATGTTCAGAACGGCCCGCACGTTCTGCGCCGTCTGTTCCCCTCCGTCAATCAATTCTTCAATCTTCATTACAGCCACCAACTTCCTCAATGCAAGAAACCATCAAGATAGGGCGCGAGAAGAGCGGGTAGCTGTACCTTGGCGAAGCGGTCAACCCACTCTTCAGGGACAAAACTTTCGTCGCTCATGCACCAGCATGTCATCATGCCGTAGAGTTCGCACATGAAGATATGAACAAGCGTCTCGACAGGGGTGGACTTCTTGAGCAATCCGTCCTTAACCGCGTCATTCAGGAACGCGGTCAGGCGCCTGAGGTCGTAGGCGTACTTCCCGCCGCACATCGCGCCCGGCGAGTCGTTCGGGTTGATCACCTCGCGCACCCACTGGCGGCAGAGTTCAACGCCGCCGCACGTCACGCCCTCCATAAAGCCCTTGAAGTAGAACACGAGCTTTTCCATAATCGTCCCCTTGTGTTCGTGCGCCTTGCGATCCACGTCGCTGAACCATTCCTTGCAGCACTCGAAGACGATCTCCTCCTTGCGCTTGAAATACACGTAGAAGGTACCCTTGGCGACGCCACAGGCGTTCGTGATGTCCTCTACGGACACATTGGCGAATCCCTTTTCCTCGATGAGGGAACAGGCCGTCTCGTATATCTTCTGGCGCGTCTCAAGTGCGTTCTTCTGCCGCTTTGTCACTTATTCGGTCTCCTATCGGGTGAAAGACGGCACGTATTATATCACATCGACGACCGTGAGTCAATGACCCGAGGTCAGTTATTTTTCTCTACCGTTCCGTCTGTGGATACTGCGGCATCTGGCGCGTCACCTCACCGTCATCAGTTCGTCCCAACGCGTGGTCGGGCGTTTGGAGAGTTTTTCACGCTTCATTTGCCAGGAGCGGGGACCGATGCCTTCGGCGGCGGAGAAGACCTTGCCTTTGCCGTAACGGGCGTTGATGGCGTCCACGGCCTTGTAGAGGGATGATGGGGAACGGGAAATGGGGAACGGGAAATGGGGGTCGGATGAAAAAAGATCCAACTGCTGGAGCGTCCCCGGTTTCTCGAGACCGAAGAACACCACTCCCGTTTTACGGTAACGGACATTCTCGACGTAGAGCGCGCCCACCTCACGGCGGATGGCGCGAAGCATCTCGTTTGTGGCGTCGGTGGGAGCGGGGAAGGTGACCGTCCGGCCGATGAAATCACCCCCGCCGCCCGATGCGAAGAGCTGCGCGTAAATGTTGCAGCCCGAGGCGAGAAGACCGTGCCGGCGGAGTTTGGTTGCCGCCTGCGCGGCGAAAGAGGCGACCGACTCCTCAATGGCTTCCCGTGTCGTGGCAGGTGTCCCGAAAGAGCGGGAACAGGAGACGGAATCGGGGTCGGCATCGTAATCGCGCTCCTCGCGGCAGGGGACACCGCGCAACTCCAGCGCGGTCCGGACCAGCGTGACACCGCCGATGGCGCGGAGCGTGGTATCGGGCGCGTCGCGCAGATCCCGGGCGGTATGGATCCGCATGGCACGGAGTTTCGCGGGAAGGCGGCGCCCCACGCCCCACACCTCCCCGACGGGCAGGGAGGCGAGAATCTCCGTCGGATCGTCCGGCAGGAGGAAGACCCCATCCGGACCCTTTTTGGCGATGTGGTTGGCGATCTTGGCGAGGGTCTTTGTCGGGGCAAAACCCACGCCGCAGGGAATGCCGACCCAGCGCAGTATCTTGCTTCTGAGCCTTCGGCCATAAGCAAGATATGGGGAACGGGAAACGGGGGATGGTTCCCCGTTCCCCAACACCTCCGGTGACGGAGGCGTTATGAACGCCTCGTCGATGGAATACTGCTCCACGTCCAGGGCCTCCTCGCGCAGGATGGACACGATGCGGTTCGAGAGGTCGCCATACAGCTCGTAGTTGGACGAGCAAAAGGCGAGCTCGCCGGAAGCCTCACGGGATTTGAGTTGGTAATACGGGGTACCCATCGGGATGCCGAGCGCCTTGAACTCGTTTGAGCGCGAGACGCAGCATCCGTCATTGTTGGAGAGGACAGCCACCGGCCGCCCCACGAGGCGGCGGTTGAACACACGCTCGCAGGAGACGAAGAAGTTGTTGCCATCGATGAGACCAATCATCCCTTCCCCGTTGCCCTATTTCAATTGATGGATACAGGCCGTGACTTTGCCGAAATAATCCAGCTCCTGCCCAGATTTAAGGATAATAGGCTGATACTTTGCGTTTGCAGGTTCCAACCGGATTTCCCCCTTCCCTTTTCCCCCTTCCCGCTTCCCCAAGCGAAGCGTCTTCACCGTGAAGTCGCCGTCCACGCTGGCGATGATCACGTCGCCGTCGGCGGGGCGGAGGGAACGGTCCACGACGAGCAGGTCGCCGTCGCGGATACCCGCGCCGACCATCGAATCACCCTCGACGCGCACAAAGTACGTAGCGGCGGGCCGCTTCACCAGAAGTTCGTTCAGGTCAAGCGGCGGTTCCTGGTACTGCTCCGCCGGCGATGGGAATCCCGCCACCACAGAGCCTGACATTTTCGCCTTTTTGGACATATCCGTGTACCCCGGATTTCACCCCCTACACGGGGATGAAGCTCCACGAATAGGTGAGATCGGGGGCGATCTCGAACATCCGGAACCCGTGGGGACGCTCATCGAAATTCACGCTCGTCGCCTCGCCGTTCAGGATCGTCAAATCCCGCCAGCCGCGCATGGACATCCGGTGGAGGTGTCCGCTCAGATAGAACCTCACCCCGGCGGCGAGATAGGCCTCCATCCTCGCCCTGCGCGTCGCCTGGGGATAGTTGTTGTAGGAATCCTTCTCGCCGATCCCATTGTCGAACGGCGGGATATGGGTCGCGAGAATCACCCGGCCGTTCAGGGATGACGCGGCGGCGAGCTCGTCCTTCACCCATTGGTCGTATTCCGCCTTGCGCTTCTGGATGACGGGGTTGTCCGACTTGTACCAAAGCTGCGAATTGCCGACCAGCAACCGCCACCCCTTCACCTCGAACCGTTTATAATCGTATCCGAAAACGCCCAGGTAACGGTTCAGATTCTCCTCCGTGACCGTATTGCCGAGATCGTGGTTGCCCGGCGTGACGGCGACCGGCATCGTGAAGCCCTTCAGCAGCCTCGGCCAATCCAGTGTCACGTCGCCCGAGATATGGGTCATATCCCCCGCGATCAGGGCGATATCCGGTTTCAGCTCATTCACCTTCGCCATCTCGCGCTCGAAACACGCCAAATCCTTCTTATAGCGGGTTCGGTCGGGATCCGCATCCGCGAAACCGAACTGCGGATCGCACAGATGCGCGATACGCAATGTCCCGCCCCCTGACTCCGTCTCTTCCGCCCGCGTCCGCGCCGCCGGGAACCCCGCAGCCAAGATCGCGCCCACCTGTAAAAACCGCCGCCGTGAAAACGCGACACCCTTCATCCTGTCCCCCTTCCGTTTCTGAAACAACAATACCATAACCATACCCCATCCGCGTCCAAACGTCAACGCGATCCGAAGAAGTTGAAAAAAGCGATTGACCTTTGAAAGAATTTCTTTGAAGATAAACGGCATGAAAGCGAAACTGTTTTTCTTTTCCCTGCTCACGGTCGGCTTTCTCGCCGGTTGCGTCAATTTTTTTGAGAACCCCCATTTCACGGTTGAGGAATCGGGGCTGAATTGGGTTGTTATCCGCTATTACAACTATCAGAAGAAACCCATCACACGGGTCAACCTCCGGCTTGACGGGAACGGGATCGTCTCGGTCAAAGAAGGAACCAGCGCGCTGGTGGCCAATTCGTTCGCCGCCAACATGAACGACGCCACTTGGAACGACATCCGCGAAACCCGCATCATGAGACCCCGGGAGGAGATGGTCTCCCTCTTCCAAATGCTGGTGGACAACAACCTGTTCGAGGAACGCACCAAGAGCGACGCGGCGGTGACCAACGAGGCGATCTTCGTCTTCGCCAACATCCAGAACAAAACCTGCGGATCGGGCGACGACAACATCTTCGCCAGCGACCCCGAACTGGCGGAACACCTTAAGACCGTGCTCCAGATGTTCTACCATCCCCACCAGAAATCCCGCAAACGGTAACCGCTCTCCCCTATCCGGTCCAACCCCATGTCCGCCAATAAAAAGATACCGAAAACATTGCCGCCGCGCCCCCGGAGATCCCCGAAAATCGGGCTTTTCGCCTCCATCCGCAACAAGATCCTTCTGGGCATCCTGCTGATCCTGCCCTTCATCGCGACGGTCTGGATTTTCAAATTCCTGCTGTCGATCACCACCTCCTGGTTTCCGAAGGAGAAACTGGCGCCCTACCTTGGCCACTGGGGCAACGATTTCCTGATCCAGCTGCTGGTCCTGATCACGATCCTCTTCATCTTCTTCCTGCTCGGCACCTTCGCCTCGACCTGGCTCGGCGGGAAACTCAAAGGGCTTCTGGACTGGATCTTCAAAAAGATCCCCTTCATCCAGCCGATCTACTCCTTCGCCAAGCAGGTGTGCGATTGGGTCGCCAACACCCAGAGCAACACGATGGGCGAATCGGTCGTCCTGATCGAGTATCCCCGGAAGGGCCTCTACGCGATCGGGTTCGTCACCTCCAGAACCCAACCTTCCCTCGTCTCGACCATCACCGGTGACCCGGACGAGCGTGAGGGTTTCGCCAATGTCTTCATCCCGACCACGCCGAACCCCACCTCTGGGGTCTACCTGATGGTGCCCGATTCGGAGATGATCCCGCTTGACCTGGACGTTACGGAGGCAGTCAACCTGATCATGAGCGCGGGTGCCGTCCCGCCCACCAAAGACCAACCCCGCGAAAACGCATGATCATCCAGACGCAGGCCATCGTCCTGTCCATCCATCCATGGTCCCGCACCTCCCACATGGTCACCTGGTTGACGCGGGATCACGGCAGGATCGTTACCTCCGTCAAAGGCGCCTGCCGCCCCAAAAGCGCCTATCTGGGGCAATACGACCTCTTTTACACCTGTCTGCTCGACTTCTACCGGAAAGACAGGGACGGCGTTCACGCGATCCGGGAGTGCGCGCCGCTCCTCCTCCGCGAACCCCTCCGCTCGCGCTGGCGCGCGGCAGCGGCGGCGGGGTATCTCTGCGACCTCACCGCCCGCGTCGCCGTCTCGCCCCAGGATTCGGCGGCGCTTTTCGATCTCCTGACCCGGACGCTGGACCGGCTGGGGGCCGATCCGGCACCCGACCTCCGCGCCCTCCTGCTCTGGTATGAGATCCATCTGCTCCGGCATCTCGGGCTCTTGCCTGACCTGACGCTCTGCCCCACCTGCCACGCGCCGGAGGCCCCCTGGTACCGCTTTTCCCTCGCCTCGGGCCGTTTCCTCTGCCCGCATCTCGCCCAGCCGAAGGCCGGCGAGCGGACCGTCGCCCTTCACCGGGAGGTCCGGAAACTCGCCATCCGGATGATCAACAGCCCATCCGCAGCCATCCCCGAATCGCTCCCCGTCTCGTTCGCCGAAAAGTTTTTTGAAGAAAATGCAAATCCGGTCTTGGGTTTAGCCCGTTTTCTTGGTATGTTTATACAGTTTCATCTTGACGCACCTTCGGCGGTCCGTCGTGTCGCGTGGGAGATGATAGCTAAAAATCCAACGGAAACCGTTGTGAAACAGGAGAAATGATTGCTATGAAGTGTGTGTCCATGATTCTTCCGGTCGTCGCATCGTCTCTTATTTTAGCCGGCTGTGGTGACAAACCGGCTGCCGATGCCCCTGTGGCCAACGCGAATAAAGCGGACGCGCCGGCCGCCGCCCCCGCCGCCCCCGCCGTCAAAGCGGAAACGGCCGAGCCCGAAGCCCCGAAGAATCCCGATGACGTAATCGCCAGCGTGAACGGGAAAAAGTTCCTTCGCAAAGAGATGGATCAGCTCGTTGAGGCGATGATGAAGGCTTACGAGGGCAGGATCCCGGCCGAGCAGCTGGCCAACGCCCGCAAGGACATCGGCAACCGTGCCGCCTACAGCTTCATCATGAAGACCATCCTTCTGGAGCAGGCCGACAAGGAGAAGATCCAGGTGACCGATGAGGATCGCAAGAACCAGACGGCGAAGATGGCGGAGCAGCTCAAGGCGCAGGGCAAGACCGTCGAGCAGTTCTTCAAAGAGTCCCCGCTCGGCGAGGAAGCCGCGAAGAAAGAGTTCGAGGAAGGCCTGATGATCGACAAGCTGATCACCGTGAACGTGATCGACAAGCTCCAGATCACCGATGACGAGTGCAAGGCCGAGATCGCGAAGATCGAGGAAGCCAACAAGGAGATCGAGGAGAAGAATAAGAACCTCGACACCGAGAAGGCCAACGCCCGGAAGAAGATCGAGGCGATCAAGAAGCGTGTCACCGAGGGGAATGAGGACTTTGGCGCCGTTGCCGAGAAAGAGTCCGACTGCCCGAGCAAGAGCAAGAAGGGCGATCTGGGCTCTTTCGCCCGCGGCTCGATGGTAAAGCCGTTTGAGGACGCGGCCTTCTCGCAGGAGATCGGCAAGGTCGGTGATATCGTCGAGACCCCGTTCGGGTTCCACCTGATCAAGGTCACCGCGAAGACCCCCGCTGTCGAGGCGAAGGGCGACACCCCCGCGCAGCCGGAAAAGGTCACCGCCTCCCACATCCTCGTCCGGGTCCCGCAGGCGGCGAAGCCCCGGCCGGTCCCGACCCTGGAGCAGATGAAAGAGCAGATCAAGCAGATGAAATCCCGCGAGGCGATCCGCCCCTACGTGGATGGTCTGAAGAACGCCGCGAAGATCGAGACCTCGCTTCCCGAATTGCAGGAGATGCTGAAGTAACCGGCTCGATCCGACTTGTAAAGGGAGGGACGCCCAATGCGGGCGCCCCTCCTCTTTTTTCAGTTTTCCCATTTTCCCCATTGACCCCGCCACCGTTTTTTGCTAATGTACTGGCACTTTCTTTCTGCGGGCGTAATTCAATGGCAGAATAGGAGCTTCCCAAGCTTCACACGAGGGTTCGATTCCCTTCGCCCGCTCCATCTTCCCCCTAGGTGTTGAGCGCTGAACCGCCGATCTCCCGCATTTTTCTCCCAATACACCTGCCCCCCAATCCCCGCATATCGTTTTCCGATCGTCCAACGGCACCCGGGCGGGGCTATTCCCTCAAAAAAAAGGTTGCGGCGGTTCACGCCGCATTGACGGGCGGAAGGGAATCATGCTATGCTTTCAATATGGTGTTTTTCATCGTGAAATCGCGTCAATCGGGACAGGCGGCCATGGAACTGATGGCCTCGCTCCTGCTGTTGATGGTGATTATCGCGGGGCTTCTGCACATCAACAAGCTGGTACGCTCCTCCCTCTTCCTCCATTCGGTCATCCGCGCCTCGGCGGGGGAACGGGCGATGTCCAGCGGCGCGATGGCGATGGTCCCTGAAGCGATCAAGGATTGGGACCCCGGGAAAGACCGGACCCGCTACACCGCCGACGACACACCCAAAAAGAGCACCGCGGGCATCGCGACATCCATCGCGCTGCTGTGCGACACCTCTACCGATGGCCATGCGGACGGCGACTGGTCCTATGTGGCGCCCAAAACCCTGCTTCCCTTTTCCATGCTGCAACTCCGGGAGACCGGCAGTGTCGGTTCCCTGCTCGGCGCGGTCAAAGCCGAGGAGTCGCTGGAGATCGAGGTCGAACCGGTCATCCGCCAGCTTGTTTACGATAAAGACACGGTCGAGATCAAAGAGGGTGTCTGGATCCCGCTGATGGAGGGCCTCTACTGATGCGCCGGATATGCCATCTCCTCCTGCTGTGCGGATGGGCCGCCCTCGCCGCCCGCGCCGAATTCTTCTGGCGGATGCCCCGCCGCCCGGACACCGTTCTGGAACAGCTGGGCGGCGTGCGGGTTTATGAGACGCCCGTCGAGATCAACGGCGCGGCGGGCACGCTGACCGCCCACGCCTTCACCGCGCAGACCGCGAACGGCCTCGCCACACAGATCGCCCGCAGACTGGAATTGCCATCCCCCTCCCAGACGCCTGGCGCGGCGATCTTGACCCATGCCGACAAGACGCGGCTCACCAAAATCCTGGTGCTTCCCTCGCCGAGCGGTCACGACCAGTGCATGACCCTCTGCATCGCCTCCAAGGGGCCGCCCCCGCCCGCACCGGCGGCCTGGCCCGCATCGATCCCCGCACTGGACGCCGAGCCGACCTTCACGGCGGTCTGCGCGAAGACGCATTCCGGATTTGTCACCGCCGAAACCGCCCTCGCCCCCGAAGCGGCCCTGACCGACGCCGCCGCCCGGCTGACCCGATCGGGATGGCGGGAGGCCTTCTCCGCCGGAGCCGCATGCAAACTTTTCACATCCAACCAGAAACAATGTATCGTATTCGTTTCCTCCGGAGACGGGACCGGACGCACGTCCGTCAGCCTGCTCTGCCGTGAGGGTGCGGGAACAGACGGCCGGTGATCGTCCGGCTGAAGGGACAGAGAGATGAAACAAAAGGTAATCTTAATCATATCCGTCGTCATCGGTTTGCTGGCCGCTTTCCTGACGCACTCCTACCTTGCCGCGAAGGACCGGGAGGTTTTGAAATGGAAAGAGGACTTCGATAAGAAGCACCGCCGGATCGAGGTGGCGGTCGTGAAAAACGACGTTGCCCCCGGCGAAACCCTCACGCTGGAGAACATCGGCGGATCGCTGATTTTCGAATCGGTCTACCGCGACCAGGTCGTCAAGGCCAAAGACGCGCTGGCGCTGGTCGGCCGCCGGGCCCAAAATGCGATCAAGGCCAATTCCGCCATCTTTTGGCAGGATATCGTCGGGGGTGAGCCGGGCGGACGGGGGTTGGCGTCCGAGATCAAGAAGGAACGGCGCGCGATCTCCGTGAACGTCAGCGGATCCGGATCGGTCAGCGGCATGGTCCGGCCGAATGACCATGTGGATGTGCTCGGAACCTTCTCCTTCCCCTCCAAGACCGTCCCCGGCGAGATGGAGCTCGTCACCCTGACCATGATGCAGGATGTGCTGGTGTTGGCGACCGGACGCGAAACCGCCAAATCGCAGCTGCTGGCCAGTTCCCGGAGCGGCATTTCCTACAACATGGTGACCTTGGAGGTCACCCCCCGCGAGGCGGAGATGCTGGTTTTCGCCGAGCAGATCAAGGGACGCATCTCGCTCTCGTTGCGTAACCCCGACGACATCTATTTCGAGAAGACCCTCCCCCGCGTCGATTTCCAAATGATCCAGAATGAGATCGAGGAGCTTAACACCTACCGGCAACAAAACATCATGCGGAAACGCGCCGAATGAAATACGTTCTAAACATCGCCTATCCGGGCCAGCCCTCCAACCGTTTCGAACTCCCCACCGGTCTCTATACCATCGGCCGGGGCGAGTCCTGCAAAATCCGTCTGCGTTATCCGGAAGTCAGCGAGCGCCACGCGCTGCTGACCCTGCGTGAAGGGCGGGTCACGATCGAAGATCTCCATTCCAGCAACGGCACGACGATCAACGGCACCCCGATTCAGGAACCGGCCGCGATCCATTCCGATTCCGTCATCGGGGTCGGTCCCTGCCTGCTTCGGATCGAACTGCCGCAACCCGCGGCCGATGCGCAACCGACCTTCAGGATGGGGATGGGGGCACCCGTCTTCGCCGCGCGTCCCCAGCCGGCGCCCGAAGCCGTCCCGCCCCCGGCCGCCGAACCGCAACCGGTGAAATCCGCCGCCACCGTGCCGGCCGAACCGCCACGCGATTCGCTCCAGCCGCCCCCGCCGCCGATTCCCGCCGCCACCGCCGACCCGATGGTCGCCATCCGCCGGGAGATCAAGAACCAGATTCACGGCGAACTGCTCCAGCGGCTTGACCTGAAACGGATGACCGCCTCCCGGATCGGCACCGAAGAGCTTCAGAACAAAGCCCGTGACACCATCCGTTCCATCATCAATGAAGTCCGGAAGAACAAGCGTCTCCCCGACAGCATCGACCCGAAACGGCTCGAAAAGGAGATCTATGACGAGGCGATGCGGCTCGGCCCGCTGGAGGATTTCATCGCCGACGACGCCATCACCGAAATCATGGTGAACGGCCCCCATCAAGTCTATGTCGAGCGCCACGGCAAACTGGAGCTGACCGATCAGACCTTCATCGATGATGAATCGGTCCTGGCGATCATCGAACGGATCGTCTCCCCCATCGGCCGCCGGATTGACGAGAGCCAGCCCTATGTCGATGCCCGTCTCGCCGACGGCTCACGCGTGAACGCGATCATCGCGCCCCTCTCGCTCATCGGGCCCTGTATCACCATCCGAAAGTTCGCCAAGCGCGCGCTGACCGTGGACGACATGATCAACTTCGGGACCTGGACCTACAACGCCGCCAATTTCCTGCGGATCTGTGTCATGATGCGCAAAAACATCGTTGTCGCGGGCGGTACCGGTTCCGGTAAGACGACTCTCCTGAACGTCCTGAGCGGCTTCATCCCCCCGACCGACCGGATCGTCACCATCGAGGACGCGGCGGAACTCCGTCTCGTCCAGCCCCATGTCGTCCGGCTGGAGGCGCGGCCGCCGAACATCGAGGGACGCGGCGCCATCACCATCCGCGACCTCGTGCGGAACGCCCTGCGTATGCGTCCCGACCGAATCATCGTCGGCGAATGCCGTGGCGGCGAATCGCTCGACATGCTGCAGGCGATGAACACCGGCCACGACGGCTCCCTGACCACCGTCCACGCCAACTCCCCGCGCGATGTGATCTCGCGTCTGGAGACGATGGTCCTGATGTCGGGCATCGAACTGCCCTCCCGCGCCATCCGCGAGCAAATCGCCTCCGCGATCGACATCATCGTCCACGAATCCCGCCTGAGCGACGGTTCCCGCAAGGTGGTCTGCATCTCGGAGGTGGTCGGCCTAGAGGGCCAGCAGATCGTCATGCAAGATCTCTTCGAATTCCAGCAGAGCGGCATCGACGAGCACGGAAAGGTCATCGGCCGCTTCATGCCGACCGGTGCCATGCCGACCTTCTTTGAGCATCTGCAGAGCCGCGGCCTGACGCTCGATCCCGCGATCTTCGATCCGGCCCAACAGGAGGAGACCCTCTGATGACGGCATCCCCCACCACCCTGCTCTATCTGAAGATCAGCGCCTGTTCCCTGGTCGCGCTCGCCTTCGGCGCCTTCGCCTGGCAGATCATCCACACCATCCGTTCCAGTGCCGGAACCTACTCGGAGAACATGTCGGAAGAGACATCCCGCCAATTCGAGGATCTTTTCCTCTTTATTCCGGCCAAGAAGATCGCGGACATCGGCCGCGCCGCCGCCGCCGCCCTCTTCCTCCTCTTCTTCATTCCCTTCTTCTCCCTCTCCAACCCGATCTCCACCACCGCCGGCACGGTTCTCGGCATCTTCTTCGGGACCCTCGCCCTGATCGCGCCGACCAAACTCGTCCAGGTCCTCAAAATCAAACGCCGCCAACGCTTCAACCTCCAGCTGGTCGAGGCGCTCAGCAGCATGAGCAACGCCCTCCGGGCGGGATTCAGTATCAACCAGGCGTTCGAAACCGTCGTCCAAAGCGGTGAAAAGCCGATCGCCCAGGAGTTCGGCGTGATGCTCCAGCAGATGCGCGTCGGGATGAACTTCTATGACGCGCTGCAAAGCCTCGACAAACGGGTCGGCTCGGATGACCTCACCCTCGTGGTCACCGCCATCGACATCGCCCGCCGCACCGGCGGCAACCTCACCGAGATTTTCGATAAGATCGGCATGACCATCCGCGAACGGATGCGGATTGAGCGCCGCGTCATGACCCTCACCGCCCAAGGCCGCCTACAGGGGATCATCGTCGCCCTCATGCCCCTCATCCTCGGCGGCGCCATGACCGCTCTCAAACCCGATATGATGCTCCCCTTCCTCAAGTCCGTTCAGGGCATGGCCGCCATCGGCGTCATGTTCCTCCTCGTCTCCGTCGGCTGGGTCGTCATCACCAAGATCATCAAGATCGACGTATAAATGCCTTCTACCGGTTCAAAGGAGTCGCGTGGGCCAGGGGCAAGAGAGCGGAAACCCTTATTAGGAATGTTAGGGTTCGGATAGGGAAAGAATCTTCCGAAGCGGACATCGACATTACCCTGAAATCAAAAAAACATCCCGCCACGCCCCCCGACGTGACGGGATTGTGTTCTGCGGAATACAGTCGCGCACGCTAAATGCGCACTCCAGTATCCACTCTGCCCAGATGTCCAATCCTGACGGCTTTTAACTTTCCCCGATTAGACAGGCTAATCGGCAACAGGTCCGCGCATAACGCCCGAAAACCTCATCTTTCCTTTGCAAGTTCCGTGCCATCCCGACTTCCCGGACTTCCGGCCCCCGACCGCCGGATCGAAATCCTAAATTTTTTGTAATGTTTGATTTTTCTTGTTGCAAATCCGTCCCTTTGGGGATAAACTACCGTTGTTTTCAATTTTTCTAGGAGATAGTGAAATGAAGAAACTTCTGTTGACGAGCGTGTTGTGTGCGGCGGGCATCCTTTCAGCGGTTGCTGATGAGGTCCGTTCTTCCGATTCCCCGCGCTGGTATATCAGCCCCGGTGTCGGTATGATGTTTTTCGAAGGCAATCAGTGCGTGGATGAAGGTCTGAACATGGTTCTCCGCGCGGGTTACAACTTCGCCGAGAATTGGGCGCTTGAAGCGGGCATCTCCTGGGCCCCGAACATCACCGGCAACGGCCACGACAGCCATGACGACGGCGATCGCGCCGGTGGCGGCGGCGGCGGATGCGCGGCCTGCGGCGGTGGCGGCGGTGATGGCCACAACTGCTATGACATCGGCGGGCAGAATGTCCGCGGCGCCTTCGCGGATGCCCTCTACCACTTCCGTCCGTATGAGCATCTGGACCCCTATCTGGCCGCCGGCTGGGGTTACTATCGCGCCCACCGCGACATCTTCTGCGAGGGCGATGAGAACGACGTCACCGGTCCCCGGGTCGGTTTGGGCGCCTTCTACCACCTGAACGATCGCTGGTCGCTGCGCGCGGACTTCCACACCATGATGGCTGTGGATGAGACCTGTGAGTGCCTCTACACGTTTGACCTGGGTCTGGCCTATTTCTTCGGCGGATCGGGCGACAACGGCGACACCGCCGCCGCCACGGTCATCCCCGTGACCGCTACGCTGCCTGACCAGAGCGGGCCGAAAGACACCGACGGCGACGGCCTGAGCGACGAGGAAGAGCGCCGGCTCGGCACCGACCCCTTCAATCCGGACACTGACGGTGACGGCCTGAAGGACGGCGCGGAAGTCAACACCTACAAGACCAACCCGCTGAACGCGGACACCGATTTTGACGGTCTGTCGGACGGTGAAGAGGTCCTCAAATACAAGACCAACCCGCTGGATCCCGACACCGATAAGGGCGGCGTCAGCGACGGTCACGAGGTGAAGACCGACCACACCAATCCGTTGGATCCCGCCGACGACCTGATGCTCTATTCGTTCAACATCGAGTTCGATTATGACAACGCCGTCATCAAGGACATCTATCACAACGACCTGAACATGGTCGTCCGCACGCTGTTGGCCAATCCCGGCGCCACGGCGGTGATCGAGGGCCATGCTGACCGTCGCACCGGTTCTGGCCAGACCTACAACCAGAACCTCTCGGAAACGCGCGCGAAAGCGGTTTTGAACTACCTGACCGCCCGCGGCGTCAAGAACAAGATGACCGCCGTCGGTTACGGGTTCACCCGCCCGAAAGAGCAACCCGATCTGATTAACGGCAATCCGGCCAACCGCCGCGTCGAGATTTACATCCGGGGCGCCGGCACTAACGCCGACAAAGGCCGTTACATGAAATAGATATCATCGAGTACACCCATCATGAAAAAGGCGGTCTCCGTTGGAGACCGCCTTTTTTGCATCCCGGTCAAATCGCCGGTTGCCGCATATCGCCCGCAAAGCGAACCCTTCATCCGCTCCGGGGGAAAAAGTCCAGATTTACCGGACCTTGCCTTCCTTCCGCCGCTTCTCAATGATCGCCTCAGCCAATTCGAACGGCACGCCCTCGTACCGCTCGAACGTCATCGTGAAGGTACCGCGCCCCTGGGTCAGGGTACGGATCGTGTTGGAATAGCCGAACATCTCGCTGAGGGGAACAAACCCGTGGACCAGCTTGGTTCCCGCCTTGTCGGCCATGCCCTCGACACGGCCCCGGCGCTGGCAGATCGACCCCGTCGCGGCGCCCATCTGATCGGGCGGAACCGCCACCTCGACATTCATGACCGGCTCCAGCAACTGCGGATTGCCCTTCAGGAAGAGCTGCTTGAAGCACTGGCGCGCGCACTCGATGAAGGCGAACTCGTTCGA
>DBXN01000013.1:1750-6961 GCA_002309585.1 Verrucomicrobia bacterium UBA1211 | reverse complement strand
TGTAAAGCCTTGCCGTCTTTTCATTTGCACCTATCCTCCGCCGGCCGTTCGGCCGGCCTGTTCAATCCCGATTAGTGGTCAAACCGCGTGATGTCATCGGCGGTCCACGAACTGGCCGTCTTCCGGTCGCCCGCATCCAGCGTCCGCATATCGATCCACGGGGGGAAGGTCTTGCCGTCCGGCCCGCACGACCAGATCCGGTAGCTCTGGTACGGAGGAGGCGAGTAGTAGAAAAGCGAATTGCCCCAGCCGTCCCGGATCGTCATGACCTGCAGCACGTACCGCGCGGACGAACCGGTGATGTAGCCGTTGCCGGTGTAGGTGAAGCGCGGCCAGCCGTAGTCCGGCTCCGCCAGATCCACGCCGAAAAGCGAACCGCCGCCGTAGATCGCGTTCTTGAAGTTCGGCATCCAGCGCGCGCAGGCATGGTTCTCGCGGGTGCGGACCGCCTCGATCGTGCCGGTGTTGTTCTTCGTCCACTGCTCGCTCTCGAAGAAGTTCTGCTTCGGGGTCGTCCGGCCGAACTGGCCCTGGGCCAGGTCCAGCCCGCCCATCAGCTCGACGCGCGGAAGCAGGTAGGAGAGCAGCCCGAACTTGAAGATTCGGGTCTCACTCCATTCCTCGCCCTGCCACTTCTGGGCGCCCAGCGCCTGGTTGACGCTGATCTTGCCCGAAGGCGCGTAGATGATGTTGACGTAGTCGTCCAAGTCCTCGATGTTCGGAAACTCGAAGCTGACCGGCTGGGCGCGGCAGGCAGCGACCGCGTTGCCGGAAGTCAAGGTACCGGAATGGGAGGAGTGGTTCTCGCCCGAACCGTCATCCTCGACGAACGGATCGGACGAACGGACCTTCTTGACCGGCGGGTAGGTGCCGTATTCGGCGTAGTAACCCGCCAGCGCGTTCGCAAGTTTCTCAATCCGGGCGACCGTCTGCGCCTTCTTGGTGTTCTCACCGGCCGCGCCGATGAGTTTGAAGACGCTCGCGATCAGGATGCCGATGATCGCCACCACGACCATCATTTCAATCAAGGTAAACGCCGAACGGCTCTCTCTCTTGACCATACGGTACCTCCTTCCGCCTGACTACGCCTGGGAACCCAACGTTCCGATGATCTGAATCATCGGCATGAACATCGCGATAACGATCGTACCGACGACCACGGCCAGAACGATAATCATCAACGGTTCGATCACGGAGGTCAGGCCCGCCACCGCGTTATCGACCTCGTCATCGTAGGTGTTCGCGATACGGAGCAGCATGTCCGGCAGGGCGCCGGTCTCTTCACCGACCTCCACCATCGAGATCACCATCGGGGGGAAGACCTTCGAGGCCGCCAACGGGTTGGTCATGCTCTCGCCTTCCTTCACCGCGTCATGGACGTTCTGGATCGCGCGGGAAATCACCGCGTTGCCCGTCGTGTCACGGACGATCTGCAGCGCCTGGAGCACCGGCACGCCGGAAGCCAGCAGGGTGCCGAGCGTACGGGTCATACGGGAGATCGCGCTACGGCGGACCAGCGAGCCGAACATCGGCGCGCGCAGTTTCGCGACATCGACGGCGTAACTGCCGCCCTTCGTCTTCGTGAAGAGCTTGAACAGGATCACGATGCCGACAACGCCACCCACGACCACCAGGCCGTTGTTCATCACGAACTGGCTGGCGTCCATCACGAACTGGGTGATCGCCGGCAACGGCTTGCCGTCCAACAGGTCATTGAAGATATCGCGGAATTTAGGGATAACCGCGACCAACAGGAAGCCCGTGATACCGACAGCCGCGACCAAGACCACGATCGGGTAGACCATCGCACCCTTCACCTTGTTCTTGATCTTCTCGGCCTTTTCGGCGAATTCCGCCAGACGGTTCAACACGACTTCCAACACACCGCCGGCCTCACCGGCCTTCACCATGTTGACGTAGAGGTTGTTGAAGATCTTCGGATAGTTCGTCAGCGATTCGGAGAAGGTGCTACCACCCTCGACCGACTCGCTCATACCCGCGAGCGCGTCCCGCAACGTCTCGTTCGGCGTCTGGCGCTGCAACACCCGCAGACCGCGCAACAGCGGCAGACCGGCGTCCACCAGCGTCGCGAGCTGCCGCGTCAAGCCCGTCAGATCCTTTTGCTTCACTTTCGGCCGAAGGAACTTCGGGAGCCGGATCTCGATGTTCTTCGCCGCCTTCTTGGCGGGAGCGGGGGCCTTCTTGCCCGCGGCCGGCTTCTTGGCGGCGGCGGAATCGTCCCCGCCGACCGCCCCGATCGCCGTCGGGAAAAGTCCTTGGCTCCGGACTTTAGCCACAGCCTGTGCCTGATTGGGGGCCTCAACCGTTCCGCGGGTCTCTTTCCCTGCGGAATCTTTAGCGATGTATGCGAATTTAGCCATAAAAAAGACTCCATGTGCTAACCGGGAACAGCCCCGGCGCAATCCTTACCTAGCGGTGTTTGAGAAGCATACCACAGTACGCACTTCAGAAGCAAGCGGATATGAACGATTAAAAGATGCCTGGGCGCATCTGCGCAATTCACCATGTATTATTGTGAAATTGTGGAATTATGACAATGTGGCATTGTGGCAATGTGGCATTTTCCCAATTACATCTTTCCATAATGGCTCAATTCCACACTTCCACAATGGTTGTATGGCATGGGTGAAAAACAGAGATGCGCCCAAGATGACTCCTTTCACTCTTCCCTTTGACCTTCGGCCAAACTATGGTACACTTGCCCCGCTTTGAGTGTTTCTGGGACGGAACTGCCATCATGAACGGAAATTTGATCACATCGCTGTCGAATCCGAAGGTCAAACACGTCGTCAAACTGCGCCAACGTTCGCACCGGGACGAATCCGGCGAGATGCTGGTGGAGGGCTACCGCGAATGCAAACGCGCGCTGGACAACGGTTATAAGCCCTCGGCGATCTTCTATTGCGAGGATCTCTACCTGAAACACATCAACGAGCCGACGATCGTGCGCCGCTGCGCCGAACAGGGCGCGGAGCTCTACCCCTGTTCCCAGGCGGTTTTTGAAAAAATGGCCTACCGGGAACGCCCCGACGGCCTGCTGATCGTCGGACCGCACCTGACCCTCACGCTCGACCGGCTGGAACTGCCCGAACACGCGCTGGTCGTGGTCGCGGAGTCGATCGAGAAGCCGGGCAACCTGGGCACGATCCTCCGCTCCGCCGACGCGGCGGGCGTCCATGCGGTCATCGTCTGCGACAAATGCACCGATATCCATAACCCCAACGTGGTCCGCGCCTCCACCGGCACCCTCTTCTCGGTGCCGGTCGTCGAGGCGGAAAGCGAGGCGGCGATCCGCTTCCTCCAAGAGCGCCATTTCAAGATCCTGGCCGCGACCCCCCACGCCGAAAGCCTCCACAGCGAGGTCGATCTGACCGGCAATATCGCGCTGGCCGTGGGGACGGAGCAATACGGGCTGACCGAAAAGTGGATGAACGCCGCTGATCTGCGGGTGCGCATCCCGATGCTGGGTCTGGCCGACTCGCTGAACGTCTCCGCCGCCACCACGATCCTGCTCTTCGAGGCGGTCCGCCAGCGGATCGCGGCGGGGCTGGTCTCGGTTCCCGCCCCCGAAGCCTGGCACGGCGAAGAGACTTTCGACCATTAATCCACCCAAGAGGGGTTGGGGGTTCCATGCTCGCTCCGCCATTTTGGGGTGGAAAACCCCGTTTCCGCCCCCTGTGAATAAAAATACTACATTTTGTGGTTGCATTGTCGAAACATCCCATATATAGTTGCTCCTTGTCACAGGGAATTGTTTTTTCTACGCAACGCATTTTGCAAAAAACGAGGGAAGAAAGGGTTATGGGACAATTGATTCAGCCGGACTTGGTGCTTAAAATCCGTAAACGCGACGGGAGAATCGAGACATTTGACTCGAAAAAGATCGTTTCCGCGCTTCAGCGGGCAGGTGCCGCGACGGGCGAGTATGATCTGGAGGGTGCGAAGAAGCTGACCGTCAAGGTAATGACGTTGATCCACGCGCTGGAAGATTCGATGGACATGACGGTCGAGTCGGTGCAGGATATCGTCGAAGAGGTGCTGCTCGCCTCCCCCTACCGCCGGACCGCCAAGGCCTACATCATCTACCGTGACCAGCACGCGCGTATCCGCGACATGGTCAAGAAATCCGGCGTGGACCTGATCGACAGCTATCTGGCGCGGGCCGACTGGCGCGTGAACGAGAATTCGAACATGGCGTACTCCCTCCAGGGGCTCAACAACTTCATCTCCAGCGAGATCAGCAAGACCTACTGGCTCAACAAGATCTACCCGGATGAGATCCGTACCGCCCACGATTCGGGCGCGATCCATCTGCATGACCTGGGTCTGCTGAGCGTCTACTGCGTGGGCTGGGACCTCCAGGACCTGCTGATGAACGGCTTTAAGGGCGTTCCCGGCAAGGCGGAGAGCTATCCCGCGAAACACTTCCGGACCGCGCTCGGCCAGATCGTCAACTTCTTCTATACCCTTCAGGGTGAGGCGGCCGGCGCGCAGGCGTTCTCCAGTTTCGACACCCTTCTGGCCCCCTTCGTCCATTACGACAACCTCTCTTATAAAGAGGTAAAGCAGGCCCTTCAGGAATTCGTCTTCAACGTGAACGTCCCGACCCGCGTGGGATTCCAGACCCCGTTCACCAACCTGACGATGGATCTTGACGCGCCCGCCACGCTGGCGAACCAGCCCGCGATCGTCGGCGGCCAGCTGATGGACAAGACCTACGGTGAGTTCCAGAAAGAGATGGACATGATCAACAACGCCTTCCTCGAAGTGATGACCGAGGGCGACGCGAAGGGCCGTGTCTTCACCTTCCCGATCCCGACCTACAACGTCTCGAAGGATTTCGACTGGGAACGCCCCGGCCTGGAGAAACTGTGGGAAGTGACCGCGAAATACGGCATCCCGTACTTCGCGAACTTCGTCAACTCCGACATGAGCCCGGATGACGCCCGTTCGATGTGCTGCCGGCTGCGGCTGGACAAGCGCGAGCTGAACAAGCGCGGCGGCGGTCTCTTCGGCGCGAACCCCCAGACCGGTTCGATCGGCGTGGTCACCATCAACATGCCGCGCCTGGGCTACCTCGCCAAGACGGAGGACGAGTTCATCGAGCGCCTGGACCATCTGATGGGTCTGGCGAAGACCAGCCTGGAGATCAAGCGGAAGGTCTTGGAGAAGTTCACCGCCGAACACCTC
>DBXN01000013.1:1451-1576 GCA_002309585.1 Verrucomicrobia bacterium UBA1211 | reverse complement strand
ACCGGCAACCTCTTCAACCTCGAGGCGACCCCGGCGGAAGGCACGACCTACCGTCTGGCCCGTCTGGACCGCAAACTCTACCCGGAGATGATCCAGGCCGGCAACGGCGGCGAGCCCTTCTACTC
>DBXN01000013.1:1132-1319 GCA_002309585.1 Verrucomicrobia bacterium UBA1211 | reverse complement strand
TCCGGATGGTCTGCTCCAACTACCGGTTGCCGTACTTCACCCTGACGCCGACCTTCAGCATCTGCGAAGACCACGGCTACATCAGCGGCGAGGCGCATACCTGCCCGCACTGCGGAAAGAAGACCGAGATCTACTCCCGCGTGGTGGGCTACATCCGCCCGGTCCAGCAGTGGAACGCCGGCAAGCA
>DBXN01000013.1:748-1088 GCA_002309585.1 Verrucomicrobia bacterium UBA1211 | reverse complement strand
GCCGCCGTCGAGACGGCCTGCGGAGTCTGCGCGCGATGACGATCGGCGGATTTGTGCCACTCAGCCTGTGTGATTATCCGGGCCGGGTGGCCGCCGTCCTCTTTACGGTCGGCTGTCCCTTCAAGTGCCCGTGGTGTCACAACGGGCACTTGCTTTTTCCGGACGCCTCCGCCCCGACGCTGTCCGAGGCGGAAGTCTGGGACGCCCTGACGGCGCGCAAAGGGAAGATCGGCGGCGTGGTGGTCTCCGGCGGCGAGCCGACCCTCCAGCCCGACCTTCCCGATTTCCTCGCCCGGCTCAAGGCGGCGGGATTCGCCGTCAAGCTCGACACCAACGGCGC
>DBXN01000013.1:223-707 GCA_002309585.1 Verrucomicrobia bacterium UBA1211 | reverse complement strand
GGCGATGGACATCAAAGCCCCGTGGGCGAAATACCCGCTTCTGACGGGACTCACCGATTGCCCGGTCGACCGGATTCAGGCCAGCGTCGCCCTCATCGCGCAATCCGGCGTGGCGCACCAGTTCCGCACCACCCGGGTCGATCCGCTTCTCGACGCCGCCGACTACGAGGCGATCCTCCGGCAGATCCCGCCCGGCAGCCCCCACGTCTGGCAGACCTTCCGCCCGGAATACAGCCTCGACCCGGCGTTACGGGGCGGAAACGCCTAAATCCCCCGCCCGGCTCTCCAGACGCCGTTCCTGGAAAAAGCGCTGGAAGGCCACTTTGCAGGCCTCCCCCTCGATGCCCGCGACCACCTCCGGCCGATGGTTGAGACCCGGATGGTTCAGGATGGAGAAAACGGTGTGGCCGCCGCGTTTGGGATCGGAAAGCCCCCACACCACCAACGGGACACGGGCGAGGATGATGGCGCCGGCGCACATCGG
>DBXN01000013.1:0-128 GCA_002309585.1 Verrucomicrobia bacterium UBA1211 | reverse complement strand
TCCTTCAGCATCTCGGTCTGGTTGTGCGCCCGGGCGATGACCTTGACCGCCGCCAGCGGCAGCAGCGGATCCTCCGGTTTGCGGATGATGACGCATCCCGTCGGCACCTCGCCCGCCTCGGCGGCCTT
>DBXN01000141.1:5619-5774 GCA_002309585.1 Verrucomicrobia bacterium UBA1211 | reverse complement strand
ATTTAAGAGGTTTTGCAATTGCCTCGCTTTTTCAAGGTACGGATTTCACAAAACCCCTGTAAAACAAGGGCGAAGCGTATCTTGTAGGGGCTACAACATACGCAGAGAGAGTTTTGCGGGAGGCGGAGAAACGGGGAGAGATTTTGTATCTCTCC
>DBXN01000141.1:1426-5553 GCA_002309585.1 Verrucomicrobia bacterium UBA1211 | reverse complement strand
CTTAGTACCGTTTGAAGATGGTCGGAGCGGAGGGATTCGAACCCCCGACATCCAGCTCCCAAAGCTGGCGCACTACCAGGCTGTGCAACGCTCCGTCTCAAAGGGTGTCAATAAGGTAGCCGATTTGTGCGGGTGAATCAATGAGAAAATGGTTCCGGGAAGCCATTTAACCTTTATTCCCCAAGGCGTTTGTCCTATACTATTCAGATTAATTTGGGGGAGGAAGTATGGACATTCTGGAAGTCTACACGATGATGTTGACGATCCGGCTTTTCGAACAGACGATCGAAAGGCTGTTTCTGGAGGGGCGGATCATGGGAACCGCGCATACCTGCATCGGCCAGGAGGCGGTCGCCGTCGGTGTGGCGGCGGGATTGCGGCCCGAGGATATGATGACCACGACCCATCGTGGGCACGGCCACATGATCGCGCGTGGGGCTGACCCGAAACGGGTGATGGCCGAGCTGTTCGGCCGCGATACCGGCTATTCCCACGGTTATGGTGGTAGCCAGATGATGATGGCGCCGGAGTTGGGCTTCTACGGGGCGAACGGCATCACCGCGGGCAGCATGGCCTTCGCGGCGGGATTGGCGCTGGAGTCGCAGGTGAACAAGCGCAAACGGGTGGCGCTCTGCATCCTAGGGGATGGTGCCTCGAACGAGGGGATGTTCCACGAGGCGATCAACCTGGCGGCGTTGTGGAAACTGCCGGTTGTCTATCTGGTTGAGAACAACGGGTACGCGATGTCGACGCCGGTTTCGCAGGGCTTGGCGAACGGACGTGTGGCGGACCGCGCGGCCGCCTACGGGATTCCGGGCCGGCGGGTGGACGGAAACGACTTCGCGGCGGTCCGCGACGCGGTTTCGCGCGCGGTCGAGGCGGCGCGGCTGGGCGCCGGACCCTCCCTGCTGGAGTGCATGACCTATCGGTTGACGGGCCACTCGAAGGGCGATCCGCGCGTTTACCGGACGCGTGAGGAGGAGGCGCAGGCCGCGAAGAACGATCCGATCGTGCGCCTGGAGAACCGGCTGCGGGCGGAAGCGACGGTGACCGACGCAATGCTGGAGCGGTGCCAGGCGGCGGCGCGGGAGACGATTGACGCCTGTGTGGCCTTTGCCGAAGAATCCCCGGCGGCGGACGCGCGCCGGTTCAAGGCGGGGCTTTTTGCCTAACGGGGGAGGAGAGACGATGCGGACGATCACATTCACACAGGCGATCCGGGAGACGTTGGCGGCGGAGTTGCGGCGGGATCCCTCGGTTTTTCTGCTGGGCGAGGATATCGGTGTTTACGGGGGCGCGTTCGGGGTGACGCGCGGGTTGATCGATGAGTTCGGTCCCGACCGGATCCGGAACACGCCGATTTCGGAACAGGCGTTGACGGGTATCACGATCGGCACGGCGGTGGCGGGAATGCGTCCCGTGATGGAGATCATGTTCATGGACTTCATCACGCTCTCGGTCGATCAGCTGGTCAACTTCGCCGCGAAACTCCATCCCATCTACGGACAGAAGTGTCCGATCGTCATCCGGACGCCGCCGGGTGCGGGACGCGGCTACGGCGCGACCCATTCGCAGGCGCTGGAGCGGCTTTTTCTCGGGGTGCCGGGTATCAAGGTTGCCGCACCCTCCACCGCTGCCGATGCGTCAGGCCTGCTGCAGCAGGCGATCCGGGACGACAATCCTGTCCTCTTTCTGGAGCACAAACTGCTCTACCCGCTCCGGTTCGAGATGCCGGACGGGTTGCCGCCGCCGGAACCGTTCGGCGTGGCGCGGCGGGTGACGGAGGGGAGTGACCTGACGATCGTGGCGTGGTCGTATATGACGGAACTGTCGCGGAAGGCCGCTGCCCTGCTTTCGCAGGAGGGGATCGGCGCGGAGGTGATCGACCTGCGCACGCTGAATCCGCTGGACATGGAGACGGTCCTCGCCTCTGTGAAAACGACCGGCCGGGCGATGGTGGTGGAGGAGGGTCCGCGGACCGGCGGGTTCTCGGCGGAGATCGCCGCCCAGATCGCCGAGGGGGCGCAGGATTATCTGGAGATGCCGGTCTTCCGCCTGGCGTCGCCCGATCTGCCGTTCCCCGCCTCGAAACCGCTTGAACTGACCTGTATCCCGTCGGTTGACGCGATCGTCGCCGCGGCGAAAGAGATGTTGGCATGACACCGACCTATTCGCTGATCACGCTTTCGTACAACAAACTCGCCTGCACGCGCCGGTGCCTGACGGCGTTGGTGACCGATTCGCAGACCGATGCGCCGTGGGAATTGATCATGGTGGACAACGGTTCGACGGACGGCAGCGCGGAGTGGTGCGACCATGAGCTGACCGCGCTCGGCGCGGCACACGGCGTGCCGGTGACGGTGCTGCACAACTCCGGGAACATCGGTTGCTCGTATGCCCGCAACCGGGCGATCGCCGTTGCGAAGGGCCGGTATCTGGTCTTCGCAGACAACGACATCGCTCCCCGGACGCGGGCGTGGATGCCGCTTCTGCGCCAGACGCTGGAGGCGGAGCCGGGCGCGGGGATGGTCGGCGCGAAGATGGTCTATCCGTGGGCGCCGTATCCGATCCAGTGCGCGGGTGTTGGGGTCTCGAAGCGGGGCCACATCTGCTTCCGGGGACGGGGCGAGGCGCGCGAAACGCCCGACTACAACCGGCGCGAGGAGGTCCAGTGCCTCATCAGCGCCTGCCTGCTGATGCCGGCGGAGTTGGTGGCGCGTTACGGCGGGTTCGATGAGGCGTTCCATCCTGTGCAGTTTGAGGATTTCGATCTGGTCTACCGTCTGCGGGAACAGGGTTACCGGGCGATCTACACCCCCGAGGTGGAGATGTATCACTTCGAGAGCGTGACGACGCAGGGTACCCCGACCGTGCGAAACGCGGCGGTGGTGGTCCGCAACGGGCTGCTCTTCCAGAAACGCTGGAAACGGCTTTTCGAGAAGGAGGACGGGCCGGACGAGGATGCCTGCCGGTGGCGGAAGATCGATCCGGTCCCGTTCGACGCGATCGGCGACTTGCCGCTGATCTGAACGGGTGGCGTGAAACGGGTCTCCGCCGTCCAGGTGAAATGCGGGAAGGTTCATGATGGTGACGGAAGGCGGAGAGCGTGGGGTAGGGGATGTAAGACGCGAGTCCGATCGTGCCGGGCGAGCGTCTGATGCCTGAAGACCGAAGCTGTGCGGTTGAACGGTAAGTGAGGAGAAACATGGACGAAACGGATGTGCGGTTTTTTGTTTTGCTGTTCGGGTTTTTCTCGGTCGCGTTCGGCGCCTGCGTCGGCAGCTTCCTGAATGTCTGCATCTACCGTGTGCCGCGCGGGGAATCGGTGGTGAAACCCCGTTCGCACTGTCCCCACTGCGGGGCGATGATCCCGTGGTATCTGAACATTCCGGTTTTGAGCTGGTTGTGCCTGCGGGGGAAGTGCGCGAATTGCAAGGGGCCGATCTCGTTCCGGTACACGTTGGTGGAGATGTTGACCGCCCTGCTGTTTCTGGCGGTCTATGTCCAGCTGGTGGCTCCGTATCCGTTGCGGCTGGCGCCGATCAACCATCCCGCCGTGGTGCCGTGCTATTGGCTGGCGCTGGCGGGTTTGATTGTCGCGACGTTTGTCGATTTCGAGCATTTCATCATCCCCGATTCGGTCAGCATCGGGGGGATGGTGGCGGGGCCGATCCTCGGCGCGCTGGTGCCGGCCCTGCATGGCGAGAAACTGTGGTACATGGGATTGGCGGATGCGCTCCTCGGCGATCTGGTCGGTTTCGGGCTTCTGTTCGCGATCGCGGAGATCGGAACGCGGGTTTTCAAAAAGGAGGCGATGGGCTTCGGTGATGTGAAGCTGATGGGGGCGATCGGTGCCTTTCTCGGTTGGCGCGCGGTGCTGTTTGTCCTCTTCGTCGCGTCATTCCTCGGCAGTATCGTCGGGATCATCCTGATGATCTTCGGCGGCGTGAAACTCCAGAGCCGCATCCCGTTCGGTCCCTATCTGGCCGGCGCGGCGGCGATCTGGATCTATTGGGGACCCGTGCTGATGGGTCTGTATCTGAGCCTCATGAAAAGCGGAGCGTAAAAGACGGTTAAAAGATTAAAAGGTTAAGTGGGGAACGGGGAAGCGGCGGTCGAAGGTCTCG
>DBXN01000141.1:0-1289 GCA_002309585.1 Verrucomicrobia bacterium UBA1211 | reverse complement strand
GTGACGGTGGCGGTGACGCCTGAACCGGTGCCGTTCGCCGAACGGGAGGGGCTCTCGTACCGTCCGATCCAGGAGGGCGGGCATTGGGGCGATGCGTGGGATTGCGGCTGGTTCCGCCTGCAGGGCCGGGTACCCGCCGACTGGCGCGGGAAGGTGGTCCTGAATCTGAATTTCGGCGGCGAGGCGTGTGTGTTTGATTCTGAGGGGTGTCCGGTCTACGGGCTGACCAACGGTTCCGTCTTCGACCATGCCTTCAACAAGGATGTCTTTCCCCTCACCGATGACGCGAAGGGGGGCGAACGGATCGATCTCTGGGTCGAGGCGGGCGCGAATGACCTTTTCGGGGTGAAACGGTGTGTCGATCCGGCGTGGATCGAGGATGCCGCCGGTCTGCACGGCACCTATGACGGTTCGCTCCGTAAGGCGCGGATTTGCCGGTTGGACGCGGATGCCTGGCACCTTTGGTTGGATTTGGGCATCGCCCTGAATCTGGTCCAGTCGCTTCCGGAGGGGAACGCGCGTCGGATGGGGGTGTTGCGGATCGCCAGCCGCGCGGCGGAACGTTACGCTGTGGCGGGGGCGAAGGCGGCGCGGGCGGAGATGACGCGGATGTATCTGCTTGAGCCCGATCCCGCCGCGCCGGACGTTTACGGCGTCGGCCACGCGCACATCGACGTGGGTTGGCTCTGGCCGCTGCGGGAGACGGTCCGGAAGTGCGGACGGACCTTCGCCAGCCAGATCGCACTGTTGGAACGCTATCCCGATTATGTCTTCGGCGCGTCCCAGGCCCAGCTGTACGCCTTCACTCAGGAGACCTATCCCGCGCTCTACGGGAAAATCCGGGAGGCGGTCGCGCAGGGCCGATGGGAGGTCCAGGGCGGCATGTGGGTCGAGGCCGACTGCAACCTCCCCTCCGGTGAGTCCCTCGTCCGCCAGTTCCTCGTCGGCAAGAACTTCTTCCGCGACGAGTTCGGCGTCGATGTGAAGAACCTCTGGCTCCCCGATGTCTTCGGCTACTCCGGCAACCTCCCGCAGATCCTCCGCCGCGCCGGCATGGGCTACTTCCTCACCCAGAAGCTCTCCTGGAACGTCTACAACAAGTTCCCCCACAACACCTTCTGGTGGCGCGGCATCGACGGGTCCACCGTCCTCGCCCACTTCCCGCCCGAGGACGACTACAACTCGCGTCTCATTCCCTCAGGACTCCGCAAGCACGAGACCAACAACGCAGAGGCCGGACTCGTCGACGAGGCCATCTCGCTCTTCGGCATCGGCGACGGCGGCGGCGG
>DBXN01000080.1 GCA_002309585.1 Verrucomicrobia bacterium UBA1211 | reverse complement strand
TGGAGATGCGCAAGCGATTTGCGCCGACAATAGAGAACGACGATCCTGTCATCGCGGCGAACGCGCTTTTGGTGACAATCGACAGGGTCTGCTCGCTGCTGAGGCGGCAGATGGACAGACTTGGCGAGGAGTTCTGCGAACAGGGCGGCTTCACGGAGCATCTGACGAAGGTGAGGCTTGAGCGCCGCAACGAGATGGTTGCCGCCGATGTCGATGCGCCCAAGTGCCCCAAGTGCGGCGGGCCGATGAGAAAGATGATGGCCAAGAAAGGCACGAATGCAGGCAATCCTTTTTGGAGTTGCGCGGCATACCCCAACTGCAACGGAACGAGAAAGTGGGAGTGGAAATGACACGCGACAGGCGACATGCGGCGAACGGGGCCGACGTGCGACGGGCGACACGCGCCTGTCGAAATGGCGAGGTGTCGCCGCGCCTGTCGCAGAACGCTTGTCGCTTGTCAAACCTCTTGCAGAAAGGGGGCGCTGAATGAGCGAGTGGAAGAAAGTTAAGTTGGGGGATTTAGCGGAATCGGTGTCTTATGGATACACTGATTCTGCTGCAAATGAAAATATTGGACCCCACTTTCTGCGGATAACAGACATTGTCCCGGATCAAATAGATTGGGGAACAGTACCATACTGTAAAGTAGACGAGAAATCGTTTGCAAAATATAAGCTTGCAGCAGGGGATATAGTAATTGCGCGTACTGGAGCAACGGTCGGGTATGCCAAGTTAATAAGAGATGCTGTTGTGTCTGTTTTTGCTTCATATCTTGTTAGGATTCGTATTGATGAGAGCAAGGCGAACCCTCATTATATTGGTCGCATTGTGGAGTCAGCTCAATACAAAAAGTAGGCTCTATTCGGGAATATAAGCCGGATTTATTTGAAACACGGTGAAAGACTCCGTTTTGCCCCGGAGATGCCGTTTGGCCGTTCCGTCCGTGATTTGTCACGCGGCCTTCTTTTCGCTTTCTTTTCACGCTGTCAGACGATAAACTATTTTTTTCTTTTGCGCTTATGGGTTAAGGAATTCTGTGATGAAAGAGATTGAGTGGAGCAAGTTGGGTTTCGGGTTTTCGGATGTGAACTGCCATCTCCGTTTCACGTGGAAGGACGGGGTGTGGGATCAGGGCGAGTTTGTGAAGGACCCCTTTATCACGATGCATATCGGCGCGGCCTGTCTGCATTACGGCCAGGAGTGCTTCGAGGGGATGAAGGCGTTTCGTCAGAAGGACGGGAAGATCGTGATTTTCCGTCCCGATGAGAACGGCAAGCGGATGTACCGTACGGCGTTGCGGACGGTCATGCCCCCAGTTCCCGTCGAGATGTTCATCGACGCGGCCAAGCGGGTCGTGAAGGCCAACGAGGAGTATGTGCCGCCGTATGGGACGGGCGGGTCGATGTACATCCGGCCGCTGCTGATCGGGACGGGTCCGCAGATCGGCGTCGCGCCGGCGAAGGAGTATACCTTCATCATGATGGTGATGCCGGTCGGCGCCTATTACAAGGGTGGGCTGAAACCGGTCCGGGCGGTGATCTTCGATGATTGGGATCGCGCGGCGCCGCAGGGCATGGGTGACGTGAAGGTGGGCGGCAACTACGCGGCCTCGCTCTTCGCCCATGAGAAGGCGAAGAAAGAGGGGTGGCCGGTTGAGCTCTATCTGGACGCCAAGACCCATACCCATATCGAAGAGTTCGCCACCTCCAATTTCCTCGGCATCACGAAGGACGGAACCTATGTGACGCCCGACTCCCACTCGGTTCTGCCGAGTGTGACCAACATGACCCTCCGGCAGATTGCCGCCGATCTGGGTATGAAGGTTGAGATGCGTCCGATTCCCTTCACCGAGCTGCCTTCCTTCGCCGAGATCGCCGCGTGCGGGACCGCCGTGGTGGTGACGCCGGTCTGGGAAATCACCCGCGGGGATCAGGTGATCCGGGTTTCGGATCCCGACACCTGCGGTCCCGTCCTCCAGAAGCTGTACGATCAGGTGCAGGGTATCCAGTACGGCGTGCTGCCCGATACCCACAACTGGTGTTTCGAGGTCTAGGCGCGGTCCGGGACAAGAAGACGAACCGATCATTTGGGATGTTGCGATATGATGAAGTTGACGGCTGATGAGTTGCGGACGAAGTATCTGAAGTTCTTTGAGTCAAAGGGCCATGCGATCATTTCCGGGGCATCGCTGATCCCCGAAAACGATCCGACCGTCCTGTTCACGACGGCGGGGATGCATCCGTTGGTTCCGTACCTATTGGGCGAGAAACATCCGGCGGGAACCCGCCTGACGGACGTTCAGAAGTGTGTCCGGACGGGTGACATCGACGCGGTGGGCGATTCGGCGCATCTGACCTTTTTCGAGATGCTTGGCAACTGGTCGCTGGGTGATTACTTCAAAAAGGAGGCGATCAGCTGGTCGTATGAGTTCCTGACGAAGGAGCTGGGTTTCTCACCCGACCAGTTGAACGTCACCGTCTTCGCCGGCGAAGACGGCATCCCGCGCGATGACGAGGCGATCGCGATCTGGAAGAGCCTGGGCATTCCGGATGAACGCATCTTCCCGCTTCCCAAGGAGGACAACTGGTGGGGACCGGCCGGGACGACCGGGCCGTGCGGCCCCGACTCCGAGATGTTCATCGACACCGGTAAGCCGGCCTGCGGTCCCGAGTGCCGTCCCGGCTGCCACTGCGGGAAGTACATCGAGATCTGGAACGATGTCTTCATGCAGTACAACAAGACAGCCGACGGGAAGTATGAGCCGCTGAAACAGCATAACGTCGATACGGGCATGGGCGTCGAGCGGACGATCTGCATGATGAACGGTTATCCGACCGTTTACGAGACGGAGCTTTTCGCGCCGATCATGGCGAAGATCCGCGAGCTCTCCACGGCGCGTCCGGCCGATGAGGAGCAGGCGGTCCGCGCGGAGCGGATCATCGCGGACCACATGCGGACGGCGGTCTTCCTGCTGGGTGACCCCCGTCAGAGCGTGAAGCCGGGGAATATCGGCGCGAACTACGTGTTGCGCCGCCTGATCCGCCGGTCGGTTCGCTACGCCAAGATGCTCGGGATCGAGCCGGGCTACACGGCGAAGATCGCGGAGGTGGTCATCGCCGGATACAAACATGTTTATCCCGAACTGGAGCAGTTCCGCGAGACGGTCATCGGCGAGCTGACGCAGGAGGAGTCCCGTTTTGAGAAGACGCTGGCGGCGGGCCAGAAGGAGTTTGACAAGGTCGCGACAGCGCTGAAGACCCACGGCCAGACGCAGCTCTCCGGACGCACCGCCTTCAAACTGTACGACACTTACGGGTTCCCGCTGGAGTTCACCGAGGAACTGGCGAAGGAGAACGGGCTTGATGTGGACCGGGCCGGCTACGAGGCGGCCTTCCAGAAGCACCAGGAGCTCTCGAAACAGAGCGCCGGTACCTTCAAGGGCGGTCTGCAGGACCATTCGGTCATCACAACCCGGTTGCATACCGCGACTCATCTGCTCCACAAGGCGTTGAAGATCGTGCTGGGCGACCATGTGGCGCAGAAGGGTTCAAACATCACGCCGGAGCGGTTGCGGTTCGACTTCTCCCATCCCGCGAAGATGACGCCCGAAGAGGTGAAACGCGTGGAGGAGATCGTCAACGAGCAGATCCAGCGTGACCTTCCGGTTACGCTGGAAACGATGTCGCTGGAAGAGGCCCGCCAGGCGGGTGCGACGGCATTGTTCGCCTCGAAGTACGGCGAGCAGGTGAAGGTCTACACGATGGGCGATTTCTCCAAAGAGGTGTGCGGCGGGCCCCATGTGACCCATACGGGTGAATTGGGCGGCTTCAAAATCCTGAAAGAGGAGTCTTCGTCATCGGGCGTCCGCCGGATCAAGGCCGTCATCTCCAACATGCAGTAGCGCGCGCTTGCCCGACCCATGCCGGTTCCGCGTCCAGAGATTCTCGCTCCCGCCGGGGATATGACCTGCCTGCAGGCCGCGCTCGATGCGGGGGCGGATGCGGTTTATCTGGGGTTGGGCGAGTTGAACATGCGGCAGATGGCGACCCGGAATTTCAGCCGGGAGACCTTGCCGGAGGCTTCAGCCCGCTGCCGCGCACGGGGCGTGCGGCTTTACCTGACGCTGAACAGCCTGCTCTACGAGGGGGAGGTGCCGCAGGCGGAGGCGATCCTTAGGTTCGCCAAGCCGTATGTGGACGCGGTGATCGTCGCCGACTGGGCGGTAGTCGCCTTGTGCAAACGGTTGGCGATTCCCTTCCACATCTCCACGCAGCTGTCGTGCGCGAATGCCGAGGCGGCGCGGTTCCTCAAGGAACAGGGCGCGGTGCGGGTGGTGCTGGCGCGGGAATGCACGTTGGAGGAGGTGGCTTCGATCGCGCGGACGGTCGATATCGAGGTCGAGGCGTTTGTCCACGGCGCGGTTTGCGTGGCGGTTTCGGGCCGCTGCCTCCTTTCGCATGAGGCGTACGGCTGTTCCAGTAACCGGGGTGAATGCCATCAGCCCTGCCGCCGCGAGTTTCTGATCCGGGAGGTGCGGGAGGGCGCGGGTGCGGATGCCGAATTCCGTGTTACGCCGCATACCGTCCTTTCGGCACGTGACCTTTGTTCGCTGCCGTTTGTCGACCGGCTGATGGCGGCGGGGATCGCCTCCTTCAAGATAGAAGGGCGGGCGAGGAATCCCGAATACGTCAAGGCGGTGGTTTCCGCTTATCGCGAGGCGGTTGATGCGGTGACGGTCGGCACCTTCACGCCGATGCTGGCCGATGCGCTTGTGGCGCGTTGCGCGCGGGTCTACCACCGCGAATTCGGATGCGGACTTTATTACGGGCGGCCGGGGGTCGGGCAGTTCACCGACACCGATGAGAACCAGGCGACCGAGAAGAAGCTGTATGTGGGGGTGGTGCTCAACTACTATCCCCAGGCGAAGGTTGTTCAGGTGCTGATCCACGATCGGCCGCTGGCGGTGGGGGATGCGGTCTCGATCCACGGTCCGACCTCCGGAGTGGTCGATCTCCGGGTGACTGCGCTGCGCCAGGATGACCGCGTACTGGAGCGGGCGGAACGTGGCGAGTGGGTAACCTTCCCCTGTGCCGAACGGGTGCGGGTGAACGACAAGGTATACCGAAGGGTGTTGAGCGTTGAGGAAATGGGAGTGACGAGTGACGGGTGACAAGTGACGAGAGAGAATGAAAAATGAAGAATAAAGAATGAAAAGAAAAGGGAAGAGGGAATAGGGAAAAGGGAAGAGAAACGAGGCGAACGGCGGAGTGAAATTCCAAAATGGCTTAATGTCATAATTCCATAATTTCACAATGAGAATGAAGTCTTGTGGCTGGATGACGAGGGACAGAAAGGAACGTGATATGATGTTGGATTCGACAGAGTTGGTTCAGGCGGCGGTTCGGGCGGCGGATGCCGCCTATTGTCCCTATTCCCGTTTTCAGGTCGGGGCGGCCGTGGTGGGGGATGACGGCAAGATTTACACCGGTTGCAACATCGAAAACGCCTCGTTCGGCTTGACGAATTGCGCGGAACGGACGGCGATCTTCAAGGCGGTCAGCGCGGGATGCCGCGCGATCCGCGCGTTGGCGGTGGCGGGCGGGACGCCCGAACAGCCGGCCTCGCCGTGCGGCGCCTGCCGTCAGGTGATGGCGGAGTTCGGAAAGGCCGATCTGCCGGTTTCGATTACCGATCGCGATGGAAAACAGATCCGGACCGTTACCTTGGGCGATCTGCTGCCTCTCTCTTTCTCTCTGGATGATGCCAAGGCACCCGATCCCCCAAACGCATGAATCCGCCATGAGTTCCGTCTACCCTCCAGCCGATCCGTCCGCAAGCCGTCTCCTGCTCTGGTGGGGACGGTTCGATCCCGCCTATTCCCGGAATGGCGTGATCCGCCATCTGCTTCAGGAGATGGGTTGGACGATCCTAGATTTTCATCCCCATCTCTCTGGATGGGCCGATTGGGAGGCCGCGTTCGCGCGTCTGCCCCGCCCCGCCGCCGTCTGGGTGCCCTGTTTCCGCCAGCGCGATGTGCTGGCCGCCGCGCGGTGGGCAAGGCGGCACAGGGTTCCGTTGATCTTCGATCCCTTGATCAGCGCATACGACAAACAGGTCTCCGAACACCGTAAATTCCCGGCGGACGATCCCCGCGCGGTCCGGTTGCTTGCAAAAGAGCGGGAACAGTTCGCCCGCGCCGATCGGGTGGTCTCCGATACTGTTTGCCACGCGGCCTATTTTCACGAGACGCTTCGCGTTCCGGAGGAACGGTTGAGGGTTGTCTATGTCGGGGCGGAATCATGTTTCGTTCCTCCGGCGGCGGAATCTGCGAGACCGGACGATGCGCCGGTCGAGGTTTTGTTTTACGGTGGGTTCATTGAACTGCACGGGGTCGAGACAATCATCGAGGCCGCCCGCCGGTATCAGGGGCCGCCGGTCCGGTGGTGTCTGCTGGGGGACGGCCCGATGCGGACGGCCTGCCGGCGCGCGGCGGAGGGGTTGGCGCAGGTCGCGTTTGAGCCTCCGGTTCCCTATTCCGATCTGTGCGGAAGGATCCACCGCGCCGATATCCTGCTGGGCGTCTTCGGAACGACGCCGAAGGCGGGACGGGTGATGCCCAACAAGGTGTTTCAATCGCTTGCGGCGGGGCGGCCCGTCATCACGCGCGTTTCGGAGGCCTATCCCGAGCCTGCGCGGGGCGGCGAAGCGCTCGCCTTCATCCCGCCGGGCGATCCCCAGGCGTTGGCCGACTCTGTCGCCCGCTGGGCCGCCGACCGTCCGCGTCTCACCGGACGGGGCCGCGAAGCCCGCATCCTTTACGAACGGTGCTTCGCGTCACCCGTCATCGTCTCCCAATTGTCCGCGTTGCTGGACGGGCTGCCGGGATGAGCGGCGGATGGACACATCCACCGTCATGATGGTTGGAAACACCGTGTATTGTTGTGAAATTGTGAGATTGTGAAAGTAAGCCATTATGGAATTATGAAATTGGGGGAATGCCACATTGTCACAATTCCACAATGATTGCATGCACGGCACCTATCCGCTCAGATTTGAAGATGGACTTTTTGAAAAGGAAGGGGTAAAATACTCCTACATGATAATGTGTGGAAAGGATACTGCTATGAAGAGGAAAGTGGTGTTGCTGCTGGTCGCGGTCATTGCCCTGTCCGGGTTCGCGGGCGGGAATCTAATCAAGAACAGTTTGTTTGAAGAGGGAACAGTCACCGCGAATTCGGGAAGTTGGTCCTATTCCAACGCGGGCGGCTACAGCAATCCGTTCTGGACCTGTTCTCCGGCGGATCGGGTGGGACTCTCGAAGGCGAATGGGACTTGGATCACCGCCGGCCGTCCGGTCGGGACATTCGCGATGTATCTCCAAAACGCGAACGGGTCGGGAACCGCCCAGGCCCAGCAGGAGATCACCGTAGCCGAACCGGGAACCTACCGTCTTTCCTTCTTCTACATGGGGCGGCCCGGCCATTTCGGCGCGACCACCGAAGTCCGGCTGATCTCCGGATCGGAGACGGTGATGCTGGCGTCGGTCACGACCGCCAACGACGCCGTTCAGTATTTCGCCGATACCGTTGAGGTCGCGGCTGCCGGTACCTATACCTTCCAGTTCTTCCAGCAGGAATCCACGGCCGACGTCGCGAACGCCTTCGACTGTGTAATCTTCTCCAAACTGGATGACGGGGATCCCGATGAATACGTGGTGAACGGGAGTTTCGATGACCTCGGCACCTCTGCGGGGACGGCCAACGGCAACGCGCCGAACTGGAGCTACTCCTATCCGACGGGCGGTTTCGCGATTCCTGGCTGGACCTATTTCTGCGCCGAAACGGGCGGGGCCGGATGCGGGCTCTCGACGGCGAACGGGACCTGGCTCGCGCTGGGACAGACCAACGGCGGTTATTACTCTTACTTCGCACAGGGACAGGACATCGCCCTGTCGCAGGAGCTGGGCGAGGTTCCCGCCGGGATCTACCGCTTCTCCTTCAACTGCGCGTCGCGGCCGAGCCACGGCGCTTCCGTCATGGCGGTCGCGATCACGGCGGACGGCGCGCCGATGTTTGATTTCAAGACGCCCGTCGGGATCGGCACCGCCTTCGCCAGGCAGAATTCCGTGATCGCGATGCCGAATGCGGGAACGCTGGCCCTCTCCTTCACCCACCAGCACGACGGGGCCGACCGCGCGGTGGTGCTGGACGATATCTCGTTCCACCGGGAGCCCATTCCCGGATGGACGCTGGAGGGCGACACGGTGACCCTTTCCGGCGTGACGGAGATCCCGATGCGGAGCCTGATCGACTGTGACGCGGTGATCGCCTCCGCCGCGACCCTTGAGGCGGAGGTCGCCCACACCAAACCGGCGTTGACAGTGAACGGGACGCTGACCGTCAACGGGCCGATCACGGTGAAGCTGACCGACGGCGCGACGCTGGGCGAGGGGGATTACCGGATCCTCGAGTCCCGTTCCCTCGTCTTCGCCAACGGCGCGACGGTCTCGCTCGACCCGGCGAACGTTCTCAACAGGGAGTCCTATTTCGCGGTGGTCGAGGTCTCCGAAACGGCGGTGACGGTTCGGATCCGCAATCTGGATCCCGCCAACAACAACTACTGGCGCCCCGCCTCCGAGCGGATGAGCGATGTCTACTCGGTTCCCGCGAACTGGACCCGGAACGACATCCCGCAGGCGGGGCAGGGGAACATCATCCTCAACTATGGCGGGACGATCATCTTCGATTCCGCCTACGACAACGCCACCGCGAAGTTGCCGTGGTATATCCGGAACGGGACCGAGGTTCCGATGGTCTTCGAGGCGATCCAGCCCGACCGGGGAATGAATTTCAACGGGGCGAATCTCCAGATCGGGGGCGGAAACGGGCAGTCCGGCTGGCTGAAGCTACGCAGCGGCACCTATACCTTCCCCTCGCTTTTCGTGGGCGGCACCGACGGCACCGTCGAGGCGAAGGCACGGGTGGACGTGGATGGCGCGACCGTTTCGATCGCCGATCTCCAGTGCGGCTACGGCATGGATGCCGTCACCCAGGTGAACATCACCGACGGAACCGTCACGCTTACGGGTGATTTCAACCCCACGATCCGCGCCCGGACCCGTCACCGCTTCACCCAGTCCGGCGGCATCTTCTCCATGCACAAGTTCCAGGCGGGGGCGGGGAATCACTGCGAGTTCCAAGGGACGATGACCGGCGGCGATCTCTCCGTCCAGACGGGGCTTCAGGTGATCGGCGCCGGTTGCATCGGGGGCCGGGGGTTCTTCCTTTTCAGCGGCGGTACGATTCATGCCGATGATATCATGGTGACCGGCGGGGAGGGCGCTTCGGGCGAGTTCCGGTTTGACGGCGGCACCCTCTCGCCCCGCACGCCCACGACGGCGTGGGTGCAGGGCCGGGCGTTGACCGTGACGGCGGGGAAGAGCGTCATCGCGGACACGGATGGGATGAACGCGACGTGGGGCGCGACGCTGAGCGACACCGACGGCGGAGCCCGCTTCGATTTCGTGAAGCGTGGTAAAGGCGTGTTGACGGCCGGAGCGGAACAGACCATTTCGGGTTCGCTGGTGATTGAGGAGGGAACGGTGATGATTCCGGAGGACACCTTCGCTCCGGCGTCGGCGTCGGTCGCCGCCGGCGCGACCCTCAGTCTGGCCAACGACCAGCCGCAGGTCTTCACGGTTCCGGAGCTGACGCTCGCCGGCGGTTCCCTGCTCGCCATCGATGTCACCGCCGAGGCGGGGGATGGATTCGACTGCGAGACGCTTGATCTCACCGATGCGACGATGCAGAACCCGGTGGTCATCGCCGTGAACCCGATCCTGCTGACCGAGCTTCCGGTCGGGAAACGTTACACGGTGATCGCGTCAGGCGTGACGGCCGCCGATCTCGGAAAATTCCTGGTGACCGGCGTGGACGCCGAGTTGACGGTGGAGAACGGGGCGTTGCTCATGGGGAATTCCGGGCGCGAAAAGGTGCGTGTCGAGTGGTCTGGCGCCGCCAATGACGGCGGCAAGTGGTCCACGGGCGGGAACTGGAAGGGCGATGTCGCGCCGCAGAACGGCGATACCGCCGTCTTCAACCTGCCGGGCGGCGCGACGCTCTTTGACCTCAGCGGAACCGCGCTGAGCGCCGTGCTCTTCGGCGAGGGGGCCGCGAGCTTCATCCACAACGGCACGGATACGCTGCGGATCACCCATGCGGTCACCAACCTCTCGTCCTGGGCGCAGACCTTCAACCACCCCGTCATCCTCGGGGTCAAGGGGCAGGATGTCGCGATCCACGCGGCGGGAGACATTATCCTCACGGGTGAGACCGTCAATGCCGCCGCGACACTGACGAAGTCGGGCGAGGGTATCCTGGCGATGCCTGATACGGGACTCCTTTCGGCGGGCGATGTTGTGGTCGAGGAGGGAACGCTCCGCATAGACGCGCATACGGGCGATGAGTCGAACAAACGCGCGCCGGAAGGGGATGCACCTTACCGGCTGACCGTCAAGGACGGCGCTCGCTTCGATGTGAACGTCTCCGGCGGGAACGGCGCCTTCGCCTCGGGCGAGCCTTCCCACGGACGGGAAATCGTCGTGCAGGGCGAGGGGCCGGACGGCGCGGGCGCGCTCTACAACTCCGATACGGCGGAGAACCTTTGGGGCGCTTTCTTCAGCAAGGTGACGCTCACAGGCGACACCAAGACGGGCGGCGGCCATCTCTCCATCCGCAAACTGGCGGGGTCGGCGTATGACACCTCCGAGATTTCGGGTCCGTACACCCTTACGGTCGATAACGCCAAGGAGACGCAGGGTTTCAACTTCCACGCGACGGACTTTGACATCAACCGGGTTGATCTGACCGGGCGGATGCAGTTTGAGGGGGCGCAGACCGGCACTATTCCCGAGGGGGTCAACCTTTCTGACGGTTCCTATATCCGGTTCTGGGCAACCTCGCTTCCCGACACCATCCCGTTCACCGTCGCGCCCGGCGCGGAGGTGACGGCGGAGGCGGGCAGCTCGGCGAACAACGTGTACGGTCCGGTCTCGATCGGTTCCGCTGCGACGCTGACCGTGAACGCGGCGGCGGATATGGTCTTCCGGGGGACGGTCACAAACGAGGGTACTGTTGTCCAGACCGGCAATGTGAAATTCTACGGACCGGGGCTTGAGGGCGGCAGCTATACGGCGGCCGGCAGCCATCTCTGGTTCGGCAGCACGATTCACTCGCCGGAGAGCCAGATCCAGGTCAGCGGCGAGAACGGCGTCGCCATCTTCGGCGGGGACGAGCACTTTGAGGGGCAGGGGCTGCCGGTCTTCGGCAAGGTCTCCGCGACGACGGTGAAGGAAGTCCGCTTCATGCCGACGGGCGACGGGCTGGTCGACGGTGACCTTTATGACGAGCTGGTCGCCAATGCGAATACGCTCTACATCGACTCCTTCTATCCGGACGGGATCGTGTCGCTGAAAAACGCGACATGGAACCTGAAAGGCAACCTGATGATCGGCTACTTTACCCGTGACGGACGGCTGATCATCGGCGAGGGGGCAACGGTGAATGTGCCGGGATACCTCTACATCTCCGACAGGCCCCGCGATACCTATCTGGAGGTCGCCGAAGGCGGCCGGCTGAACTGGACGGCGGGTAACAACTCCTTCCAGATCGGACGCTGCTGGGGCGATTATACTCCGACCTACGCCAAGGACCGTGTGGTGGTGTCGGGCGGAACCATCGATGCGTCGACCGGCACGGTGCTGTTGGGCGTCAGCGACGCCTACGCCTTCTTCGATTTGAGGGACGGCCTCTTCGCGGCGAACCGGCTGGAGATCCGCCACCGGAACGACCATGTGGCGAAGTGGCGCAACGCGCACGACGAGCGTCTCATCCAGACGGGCGGCGTTTTCGCACTCGGTTCCGGCGGTCTGGTTTCCAGCTGGCCGAACTGGGAACATCCCCACGCGGATCTGGCCTCCGGCACGTTCCGGGCGGATGGAATTCTCAGTACCAAGTTCGGGTACATGTCGGTCGCGTTCGGCGAGTCACCGGTCGGCGGGGGTGACTACACGATCGATCTCAACGGCCAGACGGTGTCTTGGAACTCGCCGCTTCTGGGATCGAGCAAGGTGACCGTCTCCGGAGCGGGCGGATTCATCGGATCCAGCCTGATGCAGTCCATTCCGCTCGGCATGTGGACGGTTGCCTCTACCGATGCGGCGGTCGATCTCTCCGGCGCGTCGGGATTCGCGGGCGGATTGACCCTTGAGCCGGACACCGCCGCATCGATCAACATCGGCGAGGGGATGATCGCGTACGGAATGTACAACACCACGGTGATTCCCACCTTTGACGATGCGCTCCGGTTCACGGGAGCCTGCCCGTTTATCGCCAGCACCTTGGAGACGGTCCACAGCTACTTCACCACCGATACAGCCAAGCCGACCGGCAACAACGTCTGTTACATCTTCTGCGGCCAGTTCTTTGTAGACGAGGAGAATGCCGGAACCTGGTACTTCGCGGGGCAGTATGACGACCGGATCGCGCTGGACGTGGACGGCGTCAGCGTGCTGGCCTCCACCGGGTACAACAACGTTGGGGTCGGCTCCGCCTCCCTGACGGCGGGCTGGCACGATTTTAGGATCCTTTGCTGGGACGCCACCGGTAGCCAGGGGGCCTATCTCGACACCTGGCGGCGGGCGGGCATGGCGCTCGGCTACTCCACCAACCCGTTGACGGCGGGTTCGGTCAATCCCGAGTTCTACACCCGTTTTGATGTCGATACCGTCGCGATGCGTCTGCCGCAGGATGCCGCGGTCCGCACCGGCGTGCGGGTTCGCGTGTCGGGCGCGGCGGGCACGGGCGATGTGAACACCTATACGGCGGATGATCTTCTCTACACCCGGCTCGACTGCGTGACGAACCGGCTTGACGTCCTGCATGCGTACGGCGGTGGCGCGGACGCGAACGCGTTGGCGAGCGGCACGGCCGTGCGGTATGACGGCTACTTCCAGGTCGATGAGGATCACGCCGGCATCTGGGTCTTTGTCGGACAGTATGACGACCGTATCCAGTTTGTGGTTGACGGGACGGAGATTCTCGCCACGACCGCCCACAACGTCCCGCAGACCGGTACCGTACAGCTCACCGCCGGTTGGCACAGCTTCCGCATCTCGGCGGCGGACGGCAGCGGCGGATGGGGTAGTATGCTCACGGATGACAACGGGGTGAGGTGTTCGCTCAAGGCCCAGGCGCCGAACACGGAGAAGTCCCTCGCCTTCTCGGGTGAGAACTTCCAGATCGCCTACAGCGTGATGGACGCGCAGAAGCGTGTCGCCTCCTCCGGTTTGGGCGGCGTGACGACCCTCGGCGAGGGCGCGACGCTCACCAACGGGTCATCCTACTCCCAGTTCCGGGATGTCATCTGCCCGATCTACGGGGTCTTGGCCGGCGGCGGCGCGTTGGAGGGAGCTTTCCGCTTCCGCGGGGCTGACAGCACCTGGCGGGTGGCGGGTAACGGCGGCCGGTTGACCGCCGTGGCGGACATCAGCGCGGTGACGAACAGGGATTTCCTCAAAGGCCTCGCGAAGGTTGAGGCGGTCTTTACCGGCGCCAGCCCCGCCTCGCCCCGCTATGTCCTCGGGCCGGCGCGTGATCTGACCGATGCCGATGCCGCGGCGATCGCCGTGATCGCGACGGGACCCGACGGGGAGGATCTTCCCGAGTGGAGCGCGACGGTCGAGGGCGGGATGCTGACGCTGATCAATCCGCGTCCGTCGGGGATGGTTATCTTTCTGCACTGATTTCGAAAAGAAGGAACGAGATGGTGATGTTGTCTATGTTGACGGCGCTCGCGCTGGTGCC
>DBXN01000060.1:23187-23341 GCA_002309585.1 Verrucomicrobia bacterium UBA1211 | reverse complement strand
GGTATTGCCAACGACTACGGCCGCGTGGCGGGCGTTAATCCGATTTGGATCGAGGGAGAACCGTTTGCCGGGAAACCGACACGGGTTTTCGCTTGGTGGGGGCTGCCGGCGGGGGCGTCGCCTGCCGCCAAGGTGCCGGCGATGGTGCTCGTGC
>DBXN01000060.1:22685-23149 GCA_002309585.1 Verrucomicrobia bacterium UBA1211 | reverse complement strand
TACGCGGCGGTCGCGATGGATACCTGCGGCAAGACGCCGCGCGGTGAGCGCGACGGGCAGCCGCATCCGACGCACGACTGGTCGGGTCCGGCAGGATGGGGCGAGTCGGGCGCGCATGTGGACGACCCGATCTGTGACCAGTGGACGTATCACGCGATCGCGGCGATCCTCCGCAGCCACGCATTTATCCGGACGCGTCCGGAAGTCGATCCGGCGCGCACGGGCCTCACGGGCATCAGCTGGGGCGGCTATCTCGCCTCCATCGCCATGTGCGTGGATAAACGCTTCTCGTTCGCCGCGCCGGTATACGGCTGCGGTTTCTATGATCTGAACCCGTTGTGGGGCGAGATCAGCGCGGATCCCAGGAAGCTACGCAGATGGTTTGACCTATGGGATCCCAAGAACTTCCTCTCTCCCGCAGGCGGCGGGGCGAAGTGTCCCGTGCTCTGGTGCGACGGCACGAA
>DBXN01000060.1:22247-22573 GCA_002309585.1 Verrucomicrobia bacterium UBA1211 | reverse complement strand
AAGGGGACGCCGAAACCGCCGACCTTCGATTCCACGCGGGTGGCGGACGGGCGGCTCACCGCAACGTTCTCATCCGGAGGGGCGAAGGTCGTCAAGGCGGAGTTCCTGTGGACCTCCGATACCAACCCGGTCCACATGGACCGTGCATGGTTCGTCCGGCCCGCAGACTTATTCGAGCCTGGGAAGGGCCGTTGCGAGGCGGCGGTTCCGTCCGACGCGGTGATGTTCTTCATGAACCTCGTTACCGACGACGGATGCGTCTTCTCGACGCACACGTTCGAGCCAGGCGCTAAATAAAGGTTAAAAGGTTAAGAGGGGAACGGGGA
>DBXN01000060.1:21973-22240 GCA_002309585.1 Verrucomicrobia bacterium UBA1211 | reverse complement strand
CAACCCTCAACGCTCAACCCTCAACTCCCTGTTACGGTTCGAGCCGGTGGATCTTCATCTCGCACGGGGCGAAGGTGAGCGGTTCGGCGCGTCCGTGATGGTGGAGCGTGACGGAACGCGGGGCGACGCAATCGACGTTGAGCAGATAGACGGTCGAACCGTAGATCGCGTAGGAGATGGCGGACCGGTCTTCCCCGGAGAGGGTCGCGGTGCGCGGGGTCTCTTCCAGCAGTTTCCGGACATGGGCGAGATAGAGCCTCGATTCGG
>DBXN01000060.1:5295-21858 GCA_002309585.1 Verrucomicrobia bacterium UBA1211 | reverse complement strand
CCGGTATCGTTGCGGGCACGGATTTTGACGGGTATCAGCGGCGAGAGGTTGCCGCCGTGGATCAGGTCCGCCACCGTATAGGCGGCGTGTTCGCGGTCGATCCGGGTGGAGAAGTGGGGGACACCGATCAGCAGGTTCCCGCCTTGCCTGACGTAATCGGCCAGAAGCTGGAGGATGGAGGGCGTCATGGTGTTCCAGCCCACGTAGATGAGGGTCTTGTAGCGGGTCAGGTCGGAGAGACGGCCCTCGGCATCGATGTTGATGACATCGGTCTGCCCGAAGGGTGAGCCGGCCAGCCAGGAGTTGGGGTAGGGCTTAAGCGATTCCGGCAGAAGGGGATAGGCGAGGCGCTGGATGGCGATCCAGCTCTTTTCCGGCCGGTCGTATTTCCAGTTCGTGTTGGTGGCGGCGTTTTCGTGTTGGCCCCAGACGGCGAAGGAGGGAAAGTCCATACCGACGAAGGCATCGTTGTTGCCCAAGACGAAGGCGGTGGGTGTTTCTGGCGAGCCCTTTTCGCGCGGATGGGACTGGACCCAATCGAAGAAATCTTTGACGGTCTTCCGGTAGGCGGTCGGGGCGGGATCGTCATAGCCCTGCTTGATGTTTTTCGCCTCGGCGGTGTACTGCTGGGCCTGGGTCGATTGCGCGCCGGACTCCAGCACGATCAGCGAGGTACCCATCAGGTACTGCTGGTAGAGGCCGGCCTTGAGGAGATCGAATTTCTGACGCGAACCGTAGGGGACAGGGAAGGTCTGCCACTCCTCCGCCAGCCAGCCGCCCCAGTATTCGGGCTTCCATTTGCGGGCGGCACCGCGCATCTCGCTGGTCGCGTAGGCGAGGTTGTGCGCGCCGACGGCGTAAAGTTCGCAGCACATGAAGTCCATGCCGCCCTGCAGCTCGTAGGTACCCAGCGGCGAGCCGGAGGTGGAGAAGATGAAGTCGTGGGTCTGGTGCTGCTGGATGACCTGCCGCCGGATGAAACGGTTGATGAAACGGTTACGGGCGCTCTCCAGATCCTCACCCTGGCGGACGTTGCAGGCCTTCGCCTCGTTTAATCCCTGATAGAGGTATCCGGCGAACTCCCCGATGTTATTCCAGAGGTAACGGTCGCCCAGCCGCTCCTTCAAGAGGTCGGTCGCGCGGCGCGGACCGTACCCGTAGATGGTCATGAAGTGGATATCGTTGTCGGCGGCGGCTTTGGCGACGGCGGGGGGCAGGTTGGTGTAGTCGGTCGCCTTGCTCCAGCCGATGAGCAGGTTGGCGAGGCGGTTGGTGATGATCTCGTCTCGGAACCGGGGATTGTCGCCATAGACGCACTGTCCCACGAGGATCTTCTCGACGGGGAGCGGCGCCGTGAGCGGATGGGCGTGGGGCGTGACGGTGACGGTCTGCCGGAAGATGCCGTCCTTCTTGGTGACGGCCTCGACATCGACCGTGAAGGGGACGGGGTTTTCCGGGAGACGTTTCCGGAAATAGGGGGAATCGGAACGTTGCACGGTTCCGTCTGCGAGGGTGAAGGTGTAGGCGCTGACGGGGCCGGGGATCAGGGATGCGTCGATGAAGGCGTTGCGGTTGGCGGCGTCAACCCACGCCGTGAGGGAACAACGGATACCCTTCCAGAGTTCAACCTGGAGGGGGCCTGGCAACGATCCACCCCAGAGGAACGCGCCGGAGGGACAGCGCAGGCGGAGCGGTTTGGCGCGGGCGTCGGACGGGATCGGAAAGCGCAGTTCCCGCACCGCACCGGGTTGCAACGGGCCCGTGTCGCCCCACTCCGGTTTGGTCGGGTTCAGGAGGGGATACTGCCTCTCGCCGTCGGTCAGGAAGAGGGTGTTGGTGCGGGTGGGGATCGCCCAGGTCCAGCCGCCTTTGGGGTTGGACATGGAGACCCAGAGGGAGATTTCGCGGTCGGCGAGATCGCCGTCCGAGATCGCCTCGGGCGGGATCGCCACATCCAGCGGAATCCGTTTCACCGAGGCCTCGTTAAAAAGGACCGTCTCCGCCTGCGCGGCGAACGCGGCGAACAGACATCCGGACAAAACCCATGCATATCGATTGCTCATCCCTGCAGACTCCTTACCTCATACGTTCAAATGGAAACAACGGATACAACGTGAAAAAACAGCCTTTCTTCTGCCGGTGGGCAACCGCCCACCGTTGGCATTGCCGCGCACACATGTGCGCGGAAGGACGGAAAGTTGTTTTCCCACGTTGTTTCCCTACAAACCTTCCCCCGTTCTCCATTTTTCACATTCCTGTGCCAGGCGCGGGCGGGGGCTTTCACGGTTTCAGGGGAAAGCATAGCAGAACGGCGGTTTCCACCCAAGCGGGAATTGCGGCCGCCTCTGAAACGGTGTTGCGGCGCGGAATGCGTTACCCTTCGTTTTCGCTGGATTTTCGGTCTATAATCGCCTATTATAATACTATTTCTTTTTGGGAGGAGAGTTTTCGAATGAAAGGTTTACTGGCAACATTGCTGTTGATGGCGGGAATCGTACAGGCGGAAGAGGCGCCGGCGGCGAAAGCCGAAGCGCCGAAGGAGGTGAAAAAGACGATGCAGGTGATCATCGAGACGAACAAGGGAACCATTACGGCGGAGCTTTACGAGGATAAGGCGCCGGTGACGGTGAAGAATTTCCTGGCTTACGTGGATGAGAAGTTCTACGACGAGACGATTTTCCACCGGGTCATTGACAAGTTCATGATCCAGGGTGGCGGGTTCACGAAGGAGATGGTGCAGAAGCAGACGAAGACGCCGATCAAGAACGAGGCGGACAATGGGCTTCAGAACAAGCGCGGGACCTTAGCCATGGCGCGGACGATGGTGGTGGACAGCGCGACCTGCCAGTTCTTCATCAATCTTGTGGACAACGGTTTTCTGGATTTCCGGAGCAAGACCGATCAGGGATACGGCTATTGCGTGTTCGGCGCCGTGACCGAGGGGATGGATGTCGTGGACGCGATCGCGAAAGTGGCGACGGGGAACAATGGCCGCCACCAGAACGTGCCGACCGAGCCGGTCGTGATCAAGAGCATCCGGCGGAAGTAATGCGTTTTTTTCTGCGGGTGTCCCGGATGCCGGGATGCCCGGATTGACCCGGGCGTTACGGTGCTCGGGTTTCTTTTTTTCAGAGGGGTTCACGCTTTTTATGGCAGTTGCGAAATACGACGATGACGCGATCCAACACCTTTCAGCGATTGAGCATATCCGGAAACGGACGGGTATGTACATCGGCCGGACGGCGGACGGGGCGCAGTATGAGGACGGCATCTACATCCTGTTGAAGGAGGTGTTGGACAACGCGGTTGACGAGTTCATCATGGGCTACGGCAAGCGGATCGACATCACCCTGAACTACAACACGGGTGAGGTTTCGATTCGCGACTACGGCCGGGGCATTCCGCTGGGCAAGGTGGTGGAGTGTGTCTCGCAAATCAACACCGGCGGTAAGTTCAACAGCGACGCCTTCCAGTTCTCGGTCGGGATGAACGGCGTCGGGACGAAAGCGGTGAACGCGCTTTCGACCGATTTCGAGGTGTGCGCCTACCGGAACGGGGAGTTCTCCCGGGCGACCTTCAAGTGCGGGGAATTGCAGAACCAGAAACGCGGGACCTGCGAGACGCCCGAACGGAACGGGACGTTCGTGAAGTTCACGCCCGATCCGACGATCTTCAAGAACTTCCAGTTCCGCGAGGAGCATGTCGAGCGGCGCCTGCGGATGTACGCCTATCTCAACGCGGGGTTGTCGCTGAACCTGAACGGGACGAAGATCGTCTCCGAGAACGGGTTGCTGGATCTGATCAACGACGAGGCGCGGTTCGAACGGCTCTACCAGCCCTTCCACTACCGGACCAAGACGCTGGAGCTGGTCTTCACCCACACCAACCGGTTCAGCGAGGTCTACTACTCGTTTGTGAACGGGCAGTTCACGAATGACGGCGGCACCCACCTCTCGGCGTTCAAGGAGGGCGTGCTGAAGGCGGTCAACGAGTACGGCAAGAAGAAGTACGACGGCGACGATGTCCGCGAGGGAATCATCGGAGCGGTGGCGATCCGGATGAAGGACCCGATTTTCGAGTCCCAGACCAAAAACAAACTGGGCAACGTCGAGATCCGGGCCGATCTGGTGGCGGAGATCAAGAAGGCGGTGTTGGAGTTGCTCCACCGCGAGCCCGCCGAGGCGGAGAAGCTGCTGAAGAAGATTGACGAGACCAGCAAATTGCGCGCGGAGCTGAACTCGGTCAAGAAGCTGGCGCGCGAGCGGTCCAGCGCGGTGACGATCCGGGTGCCGCAGCTGCGGGACTGCAAGTGCCACCTCAATCCCAAGAAGGGCGAGGGCGAGGACACGATGATCTTCATCACCGAGGGACAGTCCGCCGGCGGCACCATCACGACCGCCCGCAACGCGCAGAACCAGGCGGTCTTCTTCCTGAAGGGAAAACCGCTGAACGTCTGTAACCTGAAGCGGGACGCGCTCTATAAGAATCAGGAGATCTACAACCTGATGAAGAGTCTGGACATCGAGGAGTCGACCGACCGCCTGCGGTATCAGAAGGTGATCTTCGCAACCGATGCCGATGTTGACGGGCTGCATATCCGCAATCTGCTCATCACGCTCTTCATGCGCTTTTTCGAGCCGATCGTCCGCCAGGGCCACGTCTACATTCTGGAGACGCCGCTCTTCCGGGTACGGAACAAGAAGGAGACCATCTACTGCTATACCGACCAGGAGCGCGAGAAGGCGATCTCCAAGATCGGCAAGGGGGTCGAGATCACCCGGTTCAAAGGTCTGGGGGAGATCAACGCCAAGGAATTCGCCGAGTTCATCGGGCCAAGCATCCGCCTGACGCCGGTGAGCGCCGCGCAGGACAAGAGCATGGATCGGACGCTGGAGTTCTACATGGGGAACAACACGCCGCAGCGGCGCGGGTACATCATGGACAATCTGGTGATCACGGAGGAATCGACCCATGAGTAAGAAAAAGCCGGCCCCCGAATCACCCGATCTCGCCCCCCCGATCCAGGACGATCTCTTCGGCGCGTTGCCGCCCGTCTCGGCAACCGGCGGGTCCGAACCGTCTACGCCGCTCTTTCCGAAAAAGGAGACCGACCCGGACGGCCACGGCGGCGTGGGCCCTTTGCGCGATTTGATCGACGCCAACTTCCTCCAGTTCGCCTCTTACAGCATCTGCAACCGCGCCATCCCGACGGTGGAGGATGGGTTGAAGCCGGTCCAGCGGCGTATCCTCCACTCCCTGTGGGAGAAGGACGACGGCAGTTTCATCAAGGTGGCCAACATCGTCGGCCACACGATGCAGTACCATCCGCACGGTGACGCCTCAATCGGCGAGGCACTGGTCAATCTGGTGAACCGCCGTTACCTCATCCAGGGACAGGGAAACTACGGCAACATCTTCACCGGCGCGCCCGCCGCGGCGCCCCGGTACATCGAATGCCGGTTGACCGAGCTGGCCCGCCACGAGATCTTCAACAAGAAGACCACCACCTACATGCCCAGTTACGACGGGCGGAACAAGGAGCCTGTCCTCTTGCCGTCCAAACTGCCGTTGCTGCTGATGCTGGGCGTCAAGGGCATCGCGGTGGGATTGGCGACCGATATCCTGCCGCACAACTTCATCGAGTTGCTGGAGGCGGAGATCGCGATCCTCCAGAAGAAGCCGTTCCAGATTTATCCCGATTTCCAGACCGGGGCGCTGATGGATGTCTCGGAATACAATGACGGCGTCGGGAAGATCAAGATGCGGGCGGTCATCGAGCCGGTGGACAAGAACAAGGTGATGATCAAGGAGATTCCCTACGGGCAGACGACCGATTCCCTGATCGACAACATCGAGGATGTGATCAAGCGGAAGAAGGTGCCCGTCCGGCAGATCACCGACCTGACCGCCAAGACCGTCGCGATCGAGCTGACGCTGACGACCGGTGCCACGCAGGAGAAGGCGATCCAGGCGCTGTACGCCTTCACCTCCTGCGAAACCTCGGTCTCCAGCAATCCGGTTGTCCTCTACCAGAACCGTCCCCGGGTGATGAGCGTCTCGGAGATCCTCAAGGCGAACACGGAACAGCTGCTGTCCCTGCTGCAGCGGGAGTTGGAGATTCGGCAGAAAGAGCTGGATGACGCCTTCCACGCCAAGACGCTGGAACAGATCTTCATCGAGGAGCGCATCTACAAGCGGATCGAGGAGAAGACCACCTACGAGGCGGTCCAGCAGGCGGTGATCGACGGCTTCAAGCCGTTCAAGAGCCGGTTGCGCCGGGAGATCACGCTGGATGATGTCGAGCAGTTGCTCCAGATCAAGATCCGGCGGATTTCCCGGTATGACATCAACAAGAGCCGCGAGGAGATCGAGGCGATCCTGAAGGAAGAGGCGGAGGTCGCCGCGAACCTGAAGGGGTTGAAATCCTACGCGATCCGTTATCTGAAGGGGCTGATCAAGAAGTACAAGGACGAGTATCCGCGGCTGACGCAGATCGTCAGCGGCTTCACCCAGATCGAGGTCCGCGACCTGACGGCTTCGGAGCTGACCATCCGCTACGACAAAGAGGGCGGGTATATCGGCTATGAGGTGCGTGGCGGGGATGAACTGTTCAAATGTTCCTCGCTCGACAAGTTGCTGGTGGTGTGGGGCGATGGCCGCTACAAGATGATCCCGCCTCCCGGCAAGTTCTTTGTCGATAAGCACATGCTGGAGTGCCGCATCTTCAGCCGCGAGTTGCTGTTCACCGCCGTCTACACCGAACCCCACTACGGCTTCACCTACATCAAGCGGTTCAAATTCGGCGGGTGCATCCAAAACAAGGAGTATGCGCTGGCGCCGGAGAAGAGCAAGATGCTCCTGTTCGCCGAGGGAACGCCCGAAACGCTCTTCGTCAAATACAAGCCGGCAAAGGGCCAGCGGATCCATCAGCAGATCTTCACGCCCGGCGATGTGCTGGAGAAGGGGGTCGGCGCGAAGGGCATTCAGATGACCTCGAAGGAGATCGCCCGTCTGGCGGTGAAGAAGCCCGCGTGGTGGGATGATTCCGAGGCTTCACCGAAAGGGTTGTTGAGTTGAGGAGGGATGCGATGAGAACAAAGGCGGTTTTGGCGGCGGGTATGCTGGCGGTCGCGGGCTGGGTGGAAGCGCAGCAGTTCACCGGTCCCGCCGTCTGGCAGGTTGTGCAGACCAACGCGGTGAAACGCTGGACCGAGGCGCAACCGAAGGGTGCGGACGGGATCTACACCTACCCGGGCGTGACGGTGGATGTGAAGAAACGGGAGGTCCGGCTCTTGGCCGAGGCGGTTGGGCACCGCGCGGGCATCACGACGGAATTCCTGCTGGTCGGGCCGATGAGCGACCGCGCCTATGAGGCGTTGGCGGTGACGGTCGCGTCGCCGTCGGACATCGTCCGGGCGGTGGAACGGTTGGGGCTCGCGCGCGGCGGCGGGATCGGAAGCCGCCCGTTCCGGTTCTGGCCCTACGGCGAACATCTCTCGCTCGCGATGATCCGGCTGGATGATCCGGCCCGGAAGGAACAGCCCTTCTCCGCGTTTATCAAGGACAGCAACACCGAGACGCCGATGATCGGCGCGGACGGGATTGTCTTCACCGGCGGGCGCTGGATCGGCGACGCCTGCCTGACCGACACCAATATGCCGGCATCCGTCTGCTCTCTTTACAACGAGGGTGCGACGGTTTTCGATGTCCCCTCGCGGGTCGGGCAGAGCGAGGTGTACGGCCGGCTGACGGTGGCGGAACAGATTCCGTATGGGACGTTGCTGGAGGTGGTCCTGCGTCCGTTGCTGCCGCCCGACGGCAAACCGCGGATGTTGCCGCTCACGCTGACCCTTTCAAAGAAGGCGGATGCGTTCCGCCTCGCGATCACCTCGGCGGACGGACGTGTCTCCGAGGATCTGCCGTTGACCGACGGCGTGAAGTGGCTGAAGGCGCGCTCGGAGGAGGGCCGTGAACCGTTCGTGACGCTGGATATCGACGAGGCGCTTACGCTGGCGGATGCAGCGCGTGTGGCGGAACTTTTCGCCATGCTGGACGGGAAGGGACTGAAGTTGGACGGAAAGCCGGACCGGGGGGTCTATCCGATGGCCTTCCTGCCGCAGGAGAAGTGGCGGGAACGGAAGGACCGTATCCCCCAGCCCTTCGAGCTGCATCTCACGCGGGACGCGAATGGCGCGATCCGGAAGAAACTGGTCTTCATCGAGGAGGACTGGTCGGGCGAGTCGCTGGATCCCGCGTTGACCCCGAAAGATTATCCGTTCGACACGTGGGACGCGTTTCTGCCGCTTGTAAAGCGGACGGGCGGGCCCGACAACAAGGTGAACCTGCTCTTCGTCTTCGCACCCGGCGATCTGCCGCTTCGCGAGGTGATGCCGGGGGTCCGGGCGGTTTCGGACGTTCTGCCGTTGGTCTATCTCTTCAAAACCGCCGCGTCGGAGGAAAAGGAAAAGTAGGAGCGGGTCCATGCGTTTCCCCCATACCGTCATCTTGGCGAACGGGGCCTTCCCCGCAACGGCGCTTCCCCTGGAGGCGTTGCGCCGCGCGCGGCGGATTGTCTGCTGCGACGGGGCGGCGGCGACGCTGCTGGCCGAGACGGGATTGGAGCCCACGCTGGTGGTCGGGGATCTGGACAGCCTGCCGGATGCGCTCCGGGAGCGTTTCGCCGATCGTGTGATCCGGGTTGATGAGCAGGAGACGAACGATCTGGCGAAGGCGTTCCGGGTCTGTCTGGAGCGGCGATGGGCCGATGTCCTTTTTCTCGGCATCACGGGGAAACGGGAGGACCACACTCTCGGCAACCTCTCGTTGCTGGTCGATTTCGCGCAAGACGGGGTGGTTTCCGCGTTGACCGACTACGGCATCTTCACACCTGTTCTGCGTTCGACCCAGTTCGCCTCGTTTCCCGGTCAGCAGGTGTCGGTCTTCTCGTTCGATCCGGAGGTGACGGTCTATTCGGAGGGGTTGAAGTATCCGGTGGATCAGGTGCGGTTCACCCGCTGGTGGCGGGCGACGCTGAATGAGGCGACGGGATATGGGTTCAAGCTGGTGTTCGACGGCGGCCCGTTGCTGGTCTTCCAGACGTATGAGGGGAGGCCGGCGTGAAGAAGAGTTGGCTGTCGCCGGCGGCGGGAACCTGGTATCAGGATAGCCGGATGGCGCTGGAATATGACCTCTCGCAGCTGTGCGAGGCGATTACCGTGATCCGCAAGCGGACGGTCTGCGCGGCGGTCGTGCCCCATGCGATGTACCGCTTTTCCGGGCGGACCGCGGCGGGGGTCTATCTGCGGATCGACGCCCGGAACTACCGGCGGGCGGTGATCTTCACGCCGAGCCATTACGAGGTGCTGCACAACCGGCTGAGCGTTCCGGACGCGACCCATATCGTGACGCCGCTGGGCGAGGTGGCGGTTGACGCCGAGTGGCTGGAGCGTCTGCGGGCGTTGCCGTTTGTGACCACCCTTCCCGCCGCCCATAAGCGGGAGCACGGCGACCAGATCCAGCTTCCGCTGATTCAGTTCTGCCTCTCGAAGAAACTCCCGGTGGCGTGTGTCGTGTGCGGACAGATCGATGCGGACCGTCTGCTGGAGATGGCGGACGCCGTGCGGGAGCTGCTGGATGCCAAGACGCTGGTGGTGGTGAGTTCCGATTTCACCCATTTCGGGGCGAATTTCGGTGATCTGCCCTCGCTCGCGCCGGAGGGAGAGCATCCGCAGGGCGATGCGCTGAGCACCTTCGAACTCTTCGCCGCCGGCGATCTGCAGGGCTTTCTGAAACATTTGCGGCTGGCGGGCCACACGATGTGCGTGCGCGATCCGCTTCCGTTGCTGATGGCGATGATGCCGGAAGGCGCGAAGGTGAGCCGCGTCGGGGGGCTTGTGCGGGATGGCGCCTCCTACGCGGGCGCGCTGGTGGAGGGGAGCTGGACAACGCCCGTCACCGTCATGCGCGACAGCGAGCGGATGCGTGAGCCGTTGACGCCGGCCGAGGGTATGAAACTGCTGGATTTGGGAATCGGTGCGGTGCGACGCGCCTTCCGGACGGGGGTGAAGCATCCCATCTGGAGTCTGACGCCGGCAGGATTGCCCCCGCGGCTCCGGACGGTCCGGGGCGGCTTCGTGACGCTCTACCGCGAGGGAATCCGGCAGGGGTGCATGGGCGAGGTGGTGCCGCACCGCCCGATCTGGCAGGTCGCCGTGGAGCAGACCCTCAATGCGGCGTTCCACGACGGCCGGGTGGCGGCGGTCGAGGAACGGGCGTGGGGGACGTATGAGATTGAGGTGGCGGTGTTGACCGCCCCGCGGCTGATCGGCGATTGGCGATCGGTCAAGTTGGGGACGCAGGGCATCCTGCTGCGGAAAGGTTCCCAAAGCGCGCTCTTCCTGCCGCGTGTGCCGGTGGAGGAGGGATGGTCGCTGGAAGAGACAATGACGCAGCTTTCGAAACGGGCGGGGTTGCCGCCCGACGGATGGCGGGACGGTGCCTCGCTGATGGTGTTTGAGGCGCAGGTGTTTCGGAAACCCGTCACGGCGAGACGTGAACCGGGAAAGGAGAAGAGTGATGGCGGAAGCGAAACTGAATAGGGAATATGCGATTCGGGTTCTGTGTGTCGGGGCGCTGATGTGGGGCGTCTGCCTCTGGTCAATCTATGACGGGAAGGTCGCGTGGCCGAGGATCAACGCCCAGATGGAGACGGCCAGACCCGATCTGCTGGCGACGAACATGACCGCCGAGGCGTGGATGACCTATGAGGACGGCGCGACGCCGCTGATGCGCGTCTTCGCCAAACAGCAGGTCCAGGTCCCCAAGAAGCTGATCAAGAAGGTGGGCGAACTGCGCTTGCCGGACCGCGTGACCGAGAACCGTGACGCCCAGCGGGCGGCGCTGACGAAACGGCTGGAGGAGGTGTTCCAAGGCCCGGTCTACTCCCCGCATGATCTGGCGGGACAGACGGTGCAGGCGGTCATCGCCTTCCTGCTGGGGGCGATGGCGGTGGGGGCGGTCCTCGCCAAGAAGGGCAAGCGTTTCATCGCGGATGACGAGGGTTTGAGCGGCAGCGGCTTCGGCGGAAAGATTCCTTATGACCAGATCGCCTCGATCGACTGGAAGAAGTGGGACGAGAAGGGCATCGCCGTGCTGCGTCTGGCAGACGGGCGGACCGTCAAGCTTGACAGTTGGCACTATGCGGGCATGCCGGAGGTCGTCGAGACACTGACCGCCCACCGGGAGGATCTGAAACGCGGGTAGCCGGGTTATGAAACGGGTCAGTTTCGTCATTCCCACGCTCAATTCCGAACGGACGCTGGAGGCGTGCCTGACGGCGATCCTCTGCCAGCCCGGTCGCGAACGGTATGAGATCGTCATCGCCGATGCGGGATCGTCGGATGCGACGGTCGCGATCGCGCGGCGGATGGGGGTGGACCGGATCGTCGATAATCCGCTGAAGACCGGCGAGGCGGGAAAGAGCGCCGGTATCGCCGTCGCCGAAGGGGAGTTGATCGCCCTTGTGGACAGCGACAACATCCTGCCGGATGGGCAGTGGCTGGATCAGATGCTCGCGCCGTTTGACGATCCCGCGATCGTCGCGGCGGAACCGCTGGCGTACACCGTCCGGCCGGAGGATCCCGCCCTCACGCGCTACTTCGCTCTTTTGGGGATGAACGATCCCATCTGCCTCTTCACCGGCAACTATGACCGGCTGTGCGCCGTGACGGGAAGGTGGACGGGGCTGCCGGTCGCCTCGGAGGAGAAGCCCGGCTATCTCGATCTGACGCTGACGCCGGAAACGTTGCCGACGATCGGTGCGAACGGCTTCGTCTTCCGCCGGACGCTGCTGGAACACGTCGCGTGGTCGCCCTATTTCTTCGATATCGACATCATGCATCAGGCGGTTGAGGCGGGATGGAACCGGGTGGCGAAGGTCAAGACCGGCATCGTCCATCTCTACTGCGACCGGCTGGACGCCTTCGCCCGCAAGCAGCGGCGGCGGATTCGCGATTTCCTCTACTTCGCGCAGGAGAAGCAGCGCACCTATCCGTGGGACAAACAGAAGAAGAGCGGGATCGTCTGGTTCGCGTTGGCGACGGTGACGCTCCTCCCGCTGCTGGTCCAGATGGCGATGGGCGCGCGGCGGCGGCCGGACCGCGCATGGTGGTATCACCTGCCGGTCTGCTGGGTGACGCTTTGGGTCTACGGCTGGGGCGTTCTCCGCAAGGCGGCCGGTTTCCGGCAGGCGCCGGTCGCGCGCGACCGCTGGCAGGCGAACGGGCGGTGAAAGCGGGATGAACCGTTCGGCGCCCTGTTCCGTTTCATTGGATAAAGCAGGAAAAGCGTATGACGACATCACTTTTGCACCGGTTGTTCGACCATTGCGAGCAGATCGCCGCGTCCGATATCCATCTGGCGCCGGGATTGCCTCCCTTTTTCCGTTTGCGGGGGGAGTTGGATGCTGTGCCGTCGTTTTCCGTCCTCTCCCGTCAGGATGTGCTGGATGTCGCGGCCGGACTGCTCTACCGGATGAGCGGGCACGGGCTGGAGACACTGTTGGAGTGTCTTGAGAAGCGGGGGTCGCTGGACGGCGCCTGCACGTCGGCCGGCCGGGGACGTTACCGTTTCAACATTTTCCGGTGTCAGTCGATGGCGACGGAGAAGGAGCGTTCGGGGAGTGACCCCATTCCCTCGCTGGGCATCGCGATCCGGCTGCTGGACGATCGGTTCCGTTCGCTGAAGGAGTTGGGCTTGCCGGAACGGCTGTCGAGCTTCTGCGGGTTGAAGGATGGGCTGGTCATCGTCTCCGGGCCGACGGGATCGGGCAAATCGACCACCCTCGCCACCCTGCTGGACCAGATCAACCGCACCCGGTCGGGGCATATCATCACCATTGAGGATCCCGTGGAATACATCCATGAGTCGCGGAAATGCTTGGTGCATCAGCGGCAGGTCGGCCTTGACGCGACGGGATTCAACGGCGCGCTGGTTGATGCGCTCCGCGAAGATCCCGACTTCATCCTCGTGGGCGAGATCCGGGAACAGGCGACCATCCGTACCGCCATCACGGCGGCGGAGACTGGCCATCTGGTCTTCACGACCCTCCATGCGGGCGATTGCGTCGGGGCGGTCGAGCGGCTGGTGTCGGTGTTCGGGTCGGGGGAACAGGAGGCCATCCGCCGCCAGCTCTCGCTGGTGATGCGGGGGATCGTCGCCCAGCGGCTGCTCTCGTCCGAACGGAAGGATGTGCCGCACCACCGGGTTCCCGTCTGCGAGATTCTGATCAACACCCCGGCGGTGGCGAATCTGATCGCGACCGGCAAATCGGCGCAGATCTATTCCGCGATGGAGACGGGAAACGCGGCGGGCATGCAGACGCTGGAGCAGGATTTGGTGCGGCTCAGCCTCTCGGGCGAGATCAGCGCGAACACGGCGTTGGCGCTGGCACGTAACCCCGACGCGCTGCAGCATCGGCTGGTCCGCGGTTGGAAGGAGGTTCGGTCATGACGCGGGAGGAGCCGTTGGATTTCGCGTCGGTCCGCATCGACCCCGCGCAGGTTGGCCGTCTTCCCCGGGCGCTGGCGTTCCGCCGTAACCTGTTGCCGTTGGCGGAGATCGGCGGGGTGCTGCATGTGGCGTGCGCCTATCCGCCGGACGAGCTGACGCGCCAGACCCTGCTCCGGCAGACCCGGGCGGGGGAAATCGCGTTTCATGTCGCCGACGGTGCCGCGCTTCGCCGTGAGTTGAAGCGGGTCTACGGCGGCAATGAGCCCCTTTCGGGAACGCCCTCCGCCGCCGAGGATGCGGTGGCGTTGGCGGATGAGCTCTTCCGGGCGGCGCGTCTCCGGCGCGCCTCGGATATCCATATCGATCCCAGGCGGGAACGGGTGGCGGTCCGTTTTCGCGTGGACGGCGTTCTGGAGCCCTACCGGGAGCTTCCGAACGACCAGCTCGCCCCGCTCGTCAGCCGCATCAAGGTGTTGGCGGGGATGGACATCGCGGAGCGGCGCGCCCCGCAGGACGGCGCCTTTTCGCTGTCCGCCTTGCCCGATGACCCCTCGACCGCGGTGGATGTCCGGGCGGCGACCCTGCCGGTCCGGCATGGCGAGTGCCTGACCCTCCGTCTGCTCAGTGCGGACCGCGAGCGGTTGACGCTCGAACGGCTCGGCATGCGTCCCGAACACCTGCGGGCGGTCGAGCAGGTGTTGGCTTCGCCGCATGGACTGTTCCTCCTGACGGGCCCGACGGGATCGGGCAAGACAACCACGCTCTATGCCGCGATCCGCCGTCTGCTGGCGCAGAACGACGGGTTGAACATCCTGACGGTGGAGGATCCGATCGAGTACGAGATGGACGGGGTGCTCCAGGCGGAGATCGATTCCGCCGACAAGGTCAGTTTCACGAAGGCGCTCCGGTCGCTGCTTCGACACGATCCCGATGTGATCATGATCGGCGAGATCCGCGACGCGGAGTCGATGGACGCGGCGGTGAAGGCCTCGCTCACGGGTCATCTGGTTCTCTCGACCCTCCACACCAACAGCGCGGTCGGGGCGGTGACCCGTCTGGCGGATATGGGGCTCGCCCCGCATCTGATCGCCGCCACCCTCCGCATGAGCATCGCCCAGCGGCTTGTCCGCCGGCTCTGTCCCCAATGCCGGGTTCCGGCAACGCTGAGCGAGTTTCAGGCGCGGTTGCTGGCCCATCCCGATGCCGCCGGAAAGACCGCCTACGCCCCCAAGGGGTGTCTGGCCTGCGCGGGTCGGGGCTATGCCGGACGGACGGCGCTGTTTGAGCTTTTCGCGCCGGACAGCGCCGACGCCGCCCTGATCGCCAAAGGGGCCGAGGAACAGGCGTTGCTCGCGCATCTGGCGGGCAGGGGCTACCAGACGCTTTACCACGACGCTCTCTGCAAAGTGCTCGACGGCTCCGTCTCCGCCGACGATGTGGGAAGGGAAATGTGAAGAAAGGTTAAAAGATTAAAAGGTTAAGAGGGGAACGGGGAAACGTTCAACCCTCAACCCTCAACGGTTATCGGGAACCACCCAACCACCTAACCACCTAACTACACATGACTTACGAGGCGACAGTACGGAGTGTTTCGGGAGAGACGCGGCGGCAGACCGTTGAGGCGCCAGACCGCGCGGCGGCGCTGCGTCTGCTTCGCGCGCACGGCGAGGTCCTGCTGGCCTTCGGGGAGGCGGGCGGCGCCGCGCGGATTTCCCGGTCGAACGTGTTCGGGGGGCTGCGCGCCTGGTTCACCCGGTTCCGCCCCAAGGCGCTGGATGTCGAATTCGGGTTGCAGCAGCTGGCATCGATGCTGCGGAGCGGCTTGTCGCTGCTGGTCGCGCTGCGCACGGCGGCCGATCAGGCGCGGAACCGCCGCGCCGCCCGGGTCTGGACGTTTCTCGCGGACGGGATCGAGACGGGTCTCTCGTTTCATGAGGCGGCGGAGGCGTGCCGCTGTTTCGATCCCTATGTTCTGGCGCTGATCCGGGTGGGGGAGCAGAGCGGCGAGTTGGACAGGACGCTGGTCTGCGCGGCGGAGCATCTGGAGCAGACCCGCGATATGCGGATGATGCTGGTGAACGCCCTGATCTATCCCGTGCTGGTGGTCATCATGACGATTGGGGTGGTGGGGTTCATGGTGGTCAAGGTCATCCCCCAGATTCAGGCCTTTCTGTCGCAGGCGAACCAGACGTTGCCGGCGATCACACAGTGGCTGCTGGATTTCTCCCTGTGGGTCCGGCTTCATGCGGTGGCGCTGGCCGTCGGGATCGCGGCGGTGCCGATCGGGGTCTGGCTGATCCGGCGGGTTCCGGCGGGACGGGAACAGACCGACCGCGCGATGCTCTACCTGCCGGTCATCGGACCGATCCTCCGCCTCTTCCAGACGGCGGTGGTGGCGCGCGGACTCTCCATCCTGCTCGACAGCGGGGTGACCCTGCTGGAGGGGTTGCGGACCGTCACCTTTCTGATCAGGAACCGCCGGCTGGCCCGCCGGATGGCGGATGCGCGGGATGCGGTGATCCGGGGCGAGACCCTGGCGCATGCCCTCGCCGGCGCCACCGAATTCATGCCGATGCTCGCCAAGATGGCGGCGGTGGGCGAGTCCACCGGCACCTTGGGCGCGGCCTTCGCGGAGGTCGCCCGTTTCCATGAGATCATGCTCAAGAGCGCCATCCGCCGGTTCGGCACCCTCATTGAGCCGATCCTGATCCTCATCGTCGGCGGGATCGTCGGGTTCGTCTACACCGCCTTCTTCCTCGCCCTCTTCTCCATCGCCACAACCGCATAGCGGATTCCCGGGCACATTTGCGCAATTCACCGTCGAAGTTCATGATGGTTGAAAACAACTCTTTCAAACAACTTTTCTTGTCCGCGCGGGCTAACTCGCCCGCGCACTTCTTCAAGTTGTTTTTACCAGTTGTTTTGGTTGTTTTCCGATCCCAGTCGGCATGGGTGAAAAACAAAGATGCACCCTTCACCGTTTTCCGTCTTGCCCCTGGTCCTTCCGGGATGGTATATTGACATCAATAGCGGTGTGCCGGATAACGGTTTCTG
>DBXN01000060.1:0-5270 GCA_002309585.1 Verrucomicrobia bacterium UBA1211 | reverse complement strand
TTTGCATCAAGATGTTTGTTGCGGGCGTGGCTGCCGTTGCGGCGGGGGACCGTCTCACCGTCGGGGAACTGCCAGAACCCGCATATCCAGACCGCGAGGTCTCCGCCGTCTTCCCCCTTCCCGAGTGGGGCGAACGGAACGTGCGGATGACGCTTTCCGCGGCCCCCCGGACGGAAACGCGGGTCGGCGCCGCGTTGGGGACGGATGCGGACGGGGACGGCGCGCTGGACGATGACGAGACCGCCGTCGAGCTGGGATGGGACCGGGGTGTCTGGTTCATCCTCGGCGGGGAGGAGCCGGGGGAATGCCTGACCGCTCCACCTTCCCGTGCCGGCGGCCCGATGGTCATGGAGATCCGCCTCTCGCCGGATGGCGCCATCGAGCGCATCATCTTCCGCGATACGGGTGGCGCGCTGGATTTCGGGACGGTGCCGTCCGCATGGCTCGTCCCCTCCGCGTGGAACGCCGTCCGCCTGACGGCGAGAGGTCCGGGCGGGAGGGGCGAACGGTTTGAATACGCCGTCTTTCCGGACGGGCTGACCCTCATCCTGAATTGAGGTGTGCCGTGAGAGTCCTTTCCCATCTTCCGGCGGTGATCGGATTCCTTGCCCTCCCCGCCCTCTGCGGGGGGATGGATGCCGTATCCCCGAAAGTGCCGGGTTCCGGCTGCCACGCGCATGTCGTTGTCCCGCTCGCGCTTCTGATGGCGTTCCCGGTCATCGCCGCCGCGTTCCGTTCGCTGGCCGAGGCTTCCCGCCGTTTCGCGCGCCGCGCTTCCGTCCCCGCGTTTTCCGCATCCGTCCTGTTCCTCCTTCTCTATGCGGTTCCCGCGCTCTGCACCAAAACCGGAACCCCGCTTCAGCGGATGATCGGGGGGCGGGGCCCGGTACAGCCGACCGGTGTCCCGGATCCCGTTCCGCGCACACAACCGGCTCCTCCCGGCGCAGTGGAGCCCCGTCCCATCGACCCCATCCGCCCGGCCCCCTCTCCGACTGCCCTTCTCCCCGGACAGGCCGTATCGGGTTATGCCCAGACCGGTGTCTCCACAAACATCGGGAACGTCTTCTCCGTCGCCCCCGCCGGCGCGGCGCGGCACGGCGGATGGTCGGTGTACGGCGCCTCGGAAGACGCCTTCACGCTTCCCTCGCGGCCGTTCGAACGGGTCGCGGAGACCGTTCCCCCCGGGACGGGGACGGCGTTCCGCATCTATTCCGGCACACCGCGCCTCTTTTTCGGCGGCGGGACCGGGTCGGTCTCGAGAATCGGGGTTTCGGCTTCCGGGATCGTCTCCTTCGGCGGCGGCCTCCGGCGTTTCCCCGAACCGCCCGGATCCCGCGCGTTCGCCGCGCCTTTGGGGGATCTCCCGCTGGGACTCGCCCCGGACCTCGGAAGCGGTTTCTGGACGGACGCCGATCCGGTGTCGGGGGCGGTGCGGGCGACATGGGTGAACGCTCTCGCGGGGAGGGGTTCCAACATGACGGTCACCGTCCAGGCGGAGATCAGCCCGGCGGGCGAGGTGGCGTTCCGCTACTGGGCGCCGCCCGGTTCCGGGGTGTTCGGGATGGAGACTCTGACGGCAGGCGTGTGGCGGAACGGGGGCGGCGACGCCGTGGCGTTCGCCCCCGGTGCGCTGGCCGGCGGGCTTGAGTTGCGCTGGACGGCGTTCGGGGAACTCGATCCCCCGGATCCGGATCCCGACTGCGACGGGCTTGCCGCCGCGGAGGAGGTGTTCACGCTCGGCACGAACCCGCATCTCCCCGACACGGATTTCGACGGGATTCCCGACGGGGATGAGCCGGGCATCGGGACTTCGCCGACGGATCCCGACAGCGATGGCGACCTCGCCGCCGATTCGATGGATCCCGCCCCGATTGTCTACGGCGATCCGTCGGACATCCTTCCCTGCTGCGGAAACAGCCGTCTCTTCCATGTCCACAACTTTCTTCCTCCAGAAGGAACGGGATGCCCACTGGCGGATCCGGATTCGGCGGCGGCCTGGGAGTCCATACGTTTCCCCGTCACCGTCACGCTCAACGCATCCGTCCCGTCACCCGGCGCGGTGCTTCGGATCGGGGATGGTCCGGATGCCGTCCGGCTCGTGCTGCGCGACCCCGGAAGCTGGACGGTCTGGCTCGACCGCGCGGCGGCCTGGGGCATCACGCTTTTCCGGCACGCCGCTTGGGATGCGGATTTTTCCGTCCTGCCCGCCGCGCCCGGTTTCCTGTTCCAGCCGGACGGTGCCGAGACTCCCCTTCCCGGCGGCACCGTCGAAGTTTCCGCGGGGACGCTCGCCGAGGTCGCCGCACTCTCCATCGTCCCCGGCCCGGCCTGTTTCCACGGCGCCCCCGTGACCTTCAGGGCGGAGGGCCCCGCCGCCTCGCTCAGGGGAACCTACGCGTGGTCGTTCGGGCTTGAGACGGCCATAACCAACGCGCCCGCCTTCACCGTCTTCCCGGTCGTCAGCACAGGATCACCGATGTCCGTCGCCCTGTCCTTCACCCCCGACCAGCCCCAGTCGGGGGCGCCGCTTGCGGCATCGGTTCAAACCGCTTGCAACTACTGCAGGCGGATGGATCTTCCCGTCTCCGGGGAGCAATGGTGGTGCGACCTCTCGGCCATGCCTGAGAACCGGACGCCGTGCCGGGGCGCGGGCGGCATCCCCGCGTCCGCCGGCGGGACGAACCGCTTCTGGACCGTTCCGGTGGACCGTCGCGGCGTGTCATGGCCGGACGGCGGGGCGACGCTCTCGCCCTGGCCGGACGGCGGTAGGACGCCGCCCCGCCCTATAGCCGACCCCGAAGACTGCGGGCACGGGGAGAACTGCGAGCGATGCGAGTGGGCCGACTCGCACTGGCACCGCCTCACCGCGGCAACCCCGGCCCTCGACGATTCGTGGTGCTGCCCATGCCCGGAGCATAATCCGCGCCGGAGCGCGACCGGGACGCTTACCCCCGTCACGCTGGAGTCCGTATCGGGGCTCGCGCTCGTCTCCATCTCTCTGGACGGACACGAAACGTTGCCCTTGTCGATCGGCGACGCCGTCGGGGAACGCCGTGTCGTCCGCGTTTCGGGGCTCGTTCCGAGTGCCTCCCCCGGCGACGCCCGCGCCGTCTTCGCGCGGTGGGACGCCGACTCCGGCGCCACGTTCCGGGAGACCGACCTCTTCACCGTGATGTCGCTTGATCTCCAGCCCGACACGGATCTCGACGGGACGGCGGGTGGCGCGGGCGACGCCCCCGCGCTCGCGCCGGACTGGGACCGGAGATGGCTCATCCCGGTTTCACCCTCCACCTGTTTCCCCGTGCGGGTTTTCAACGACACCGCGCTTCCGGGGACCTACACGCTCTCCCTTGACGGCTCCACCAACGTCTTCGCGCGGTACGGGAACATCCTCCTCCGGGGCGGACAGGCCGCCGGGGTCCCCTTCCCGTCCGGTCCCACGGAGGAGACGGTGGAGATGTGGGCGCAGGGTCCCGGGGAGGCGACGCTGACCGTCCTCTTCGAAGGCTCCGGCGGCTGTTCCAACTACCTCTGCGGGACGGAGATGGACATCACCGCCTACGCATTGACGCTGGAGCCGGTCACCGCCGCGACCAACGCCTGGGGCGTGATCCTCAACCCCTGCGGCGTGGCCACGGGCGGGTTGGCGCCCTACCGCGTCGATATCGAGCCGGCAGACCGCTTCCCCGACGGGGCCATCCACTGGAGTGTGGCCGAGGGCGGCGTCTCGTTCTACCGGGGCCACGACACGGGGCGGGACGCCGTCATACGCGGCGGCGCGGCGGAGTGCGACTTCCGGCTGGAGGTCTCCGTCGAAGGCCTACCCGCCACGGTCAGGCCCCACATCTGGGGCCGCGTGCTGGAGCCGAAGACCGTCCCGATCCACGCATTCATCATCTGCTCCAACGGCGTCCCCGCCGTCTCCGCCTCGACCGTCACGAACTGGGTCAACGAGGCCAACCGCATCTACCGTCAGGCCGCCATGTCCTTCACGCTGGCCAGTGTGGAGGAGGTGGAAAACCGGGATTGGTTCTCGATCGGAGATTATACTGCATTTACGCAGATGTGTTCCTATACGAACAACACGGGCGGGCTGGAACTGTACTGCGTGAAAGACCTTTTTTCCGTGGGAGCCCATCGAGGAGGGACGCTTGGTGATGCTCGGAGGGGGATGGCGGTAAGGCGTAATGCAAACCATGCAGTTCTCGCGCATGAAATTGGACATTCCTGCGGACTTCAGGATGTCTATTTTGCGCCGTCAAACACGCTGGTTTGCATTGACAATGTGCAATCAAACAATTGGAGCGGGGGAGGTGGAACGGGATATTATCCTGGTGGAACCCGTTATTCAGATTTTGTTAAACGTTTGCTGATGTATGCGTATGCTGTTCCAGACATTACTGATATCCCGCTGGATGGCGTTTTGGGTGTTGTTTCGGAGGATGAATACGAGTTTTTCTGCTACCGGCGGTGTGGTTGCGGGGATATGCATACACGGGATCCAAGCCATTAAAACGGAGGTCGGATATGCATTTGTGGACTGTGATTCAAAAAGTGGGGTTACTTCTTTTGATATATGAGGGTTTCATGTTTTCTCTTTTCGCGAATCAAGCATCGGATACGGGTGCCGAACGGGCGAAAACCCATCTTGAACGGGAATTCACCGCTATTGACGGGTCCATAATGGCTGGTTCAGATTGGCTGAAAAAGAATTTCGGCGTGGATGAGACAGGCGTTCGGGCGGTGATGATGTCAATCTACCGTGAGTCTTCGGCGGCCTTAAAAAATGAGAGAGACGAGTTTAAGCGATCTGTTCTTGAAATGCGGATCCGTGGTGTCGTCAATCACATCAGTGAGGTTCCGAATGATGAGGTTAAGGCTTTTCTTTTAGGTATAGCGAGGAATAATGGGGAAGATGGGTTTCTCCGGGCAATGGCGGTCAGATCCTACCTTCGTATCGCGGAGGCGGAGGAGGCGCGGGAGATCCTTCTGCGGTTTCTGGTCGGGGAGGAACGGTTGTCCGGGGGTGACAGACTGTTGATCTACACTTATGCGGAAGGGACGCATGACGGGACCGACTCGCTGGAGAAGCGCGCGGCGATCCTCGGCGTTTTGGCGGTCGCGGCGGACCGGGAGGAGGAGAAGATTATCTTCATGAAGGTGGACGGTATCCTCGCGAAGCGGAACGGGCTGTACAGACAGTCCCGCGAGCGGCTGGCTATGCTGGAGCGTCACGCCCTTGAGCCGCCGACAACCAACCTCTATACGGA
>DBXN01000114.1:45763-50891 GCA_002309585.1 Verrucomicrobia bacterium UBA1211 | reverse complement strand
CAAATACCGTTCTCCGCTTCTCGATCACATTTCCATAATGCCACAATCAAACGCCTCTCTTAGTGTCCCACTTCCCACGTCCCTTGACAAGCGACATGCGACTTGCAGATGACATTCGACATTCGACATCTGTTGAGGGTTGAGCGTTGTGAGTTTTTCCTTAACTCATAACTCCCAACTCCTCCACCCCCAACACTTCTCTTTTCCCTCTCCTCCGTTCCCCATTCCCCGTTCCCCTCTTAACCCTCCTTGGAGACGATGGTGAAAAACGCGGATGCGCCGGTTACGGATTGATTGTTCGGGCGGGATTTGGCAAAATGACATTATGAAAACATTCATGACCCTTTTTGTCGGGGCCGCGTGGGCGGCCGGCGTGTGCGTTGGGGCGACGGTGACGCTGCCGATCGCCGAGGTGAAGGACGTCGCGGATTTCCAGGAGAAGCGGTTCCCCGCGAAGGTGCTTCCGCTGCAGCGCGTGGATGTCACGCCGGAGGTGAGCGGGGATATCGTCGAGGTCTGTTTCACCGATGGCGCACTGGTCAAGGCGAATGATGTCCTTTACAAGATTCTCCCCGTGAAGTATGTGAGCGCCCTGAAAAACGCCGAGGCGAAGGTGGCCGAGTGCAAGGCGAAGAAGGCGTATGCGGATGCCGCCTACGAGCGGCACGCCAAGCTCATCGCGACAAAGGCGGTCTCGCAGGATGCGGTGGACAACGCGAAAAGCGACCAGTCGACCGCCGCCGCCGCGCTGGCGGCGGCCGAGGCGGAACTGGCCGTCGCCGACTACAATCTCAAACGGTGCCAGATCCGGACACCCATTGATGGCCGGACGGGAACGACGCGGCTGACGCGCGGCAATCCCGCCTCCCCCGCCACGCCGCTTGTGACGGTGGTGCAGATCCAGCCGATCCGGGTGCGGTTCTCGCTGTCGAACGCCGATTTCCTCACGATGTTCGGCGGGCGCGGGAAGACGCTGGAGGAGAAGGGCGAGGTCTCGGTGACGCTGGCGAACGGCAGCGCCTATCCGGAGAAAGGGACGATCGACCATACCGAGAACGTGACGGACGAGGCGACGGATACGGTCCGCGTGTATGCCTCTTTCCCGAATACTGATTATATCCTCAAGCCCTATTCGGCGGTGGGCGTGACGTTGCGCAACAAGGATGGCGTGAAGAAGCGCGCGGTGCCGCCTACGGCGGTGATGCAGGATGCGGAGGGGGCCTACGTGTGGGTGGTCGTTCCCAATCAGGACAGGGGTGTGCAGGCGGATGGGAAGGTCACCAAACGCCGGATCACGCGCGGGCGGCTTGCGGATGATATGCTGCTGGTCGAATCGGGGCTTGCGGCCGGCGAGCGCGTGATCGCCGACGGGACGCACAAGGTGATGGAAGGCGACTACGTGACGGAGGCGAAGTAAATGTTCTCGCAGTTCTTCATCGAACGGCCGCGCTTCGCCTTTGTGCTGGCGATCGCCCTTTCGCTGTGCGGCGCGATCGCCCTGAAGGATCTCCCCGTGGAGGAGTATCCTGAAATCGCCCCGACGTCGATCCGGGTCTCGGCGACCTATGCGGGCGCGAGCGCGCAGGTGGTGGCGGACTCGGTGGCGGTCCCGATCGAGGACCAGATCAACGGTGTGGACGATCTGCTGTACTACTCCTCGACTTGCGATAATACGGGGCGTTACACCTGTTCGGTGACCTTCCGGAGCGGCGCGGATTCCGACATGGCGCTGGTCAACCTCCAGAACGCCGTCAAACGCGCCGAGGTGAAACTGCCCTCCACCGTGCGGCAGCAGGGGGTGTCGGTCCAGAAGCGCAACGCCGACATGCTCGCGCTGTGGGCTTTCACCACGGACGGCACGAAATACTCGCTGCAGGAACTCGGCGACTATGTGGAGAAGAACATCAAAGAGGCGGTGATGCGCCTGGAGGGCGTGTCGGTCGCGGAGGTGATGGCATCGCAGGAGTACGCGATGCGGGTGTGGCTGGATCCGGTGCGGATGGCCGCGCTCGGATTGTCGGTCTCGGATGTCGCGGGCGCCATTGAGAAGCAGAATGTGCAGGCCGCCGCCGGGACCGTGGGCAGCGAGTATGCGAGCCGCTACCTCTCCTACAAGCTGAATGTGGACGGACGGCTCAAGACGGCGGAGGAGTTCGCCGCGATCGTCCTGCGGAGTGACGCCGAAAACGGCGGGCAGGTGCTGCTGGGGGATGTCGCCCGCGTCGAGCTGGGAGCGAAGAGTTATTCCGGACGGACGACGGCCAACGGGCGGGAATCGATCGTGCTGTGCGTCTACAAAACGCCCGAGGCGAACGCCCTCGCCGTGGTGAGGCGGGTCAAGGCGGCGCTGGCGGACTGGACCGCGCGTTTCCCCCAGGGGGTGGACATGACCATGATCCACGACGCGACGGCGTTCACGCTCGTCTTCATGAAGGCCATCGTCTCGACGCTCTTTATGGCGCTCGGGCTGGTGGTGCTGATCACCTGGCTTTTCCTGCAGGATTGGCGCGCCACGCTGGTGCCCGCCGCCGCTATCCCGATCTCGCTGTTGGCGGCCTTCATCTTCGTGTGGCTGTTCGGCTACACCATCAATGTGCTGACGATGTTCGGTCTCATTCTCGTGATCGGGTCGCTGGTGGATGACGCGATCGTCGTGGTGGAGAACACCCAGACGCTGATGGCGACGGAGGGGCTTTCGGCGAAGGAGGCCGCCGCCAAGTCGATGCGGCAGATCACGGGCGCGGTCATCGCCACGACACTGGTGACGGTGGCGTGCTACATTCCGCTGGTCTTCTATGGCGGGATGGTGGGCAAGATGTACATCCAGTTCGCGTTCACGATGTGCGTGGCGCTCTCGCTTTCGACCTGCGTGGCCCTGACCCTCTCGCCGGTGCTCTGTTCGCTGCTGCTGCGCAAACCCGGGAAACCCTCCAAGGTGTTCGCGCCGGTGAATTTCGCGGTGGATGGCGCGCGCAAACTCTATCTCGCCGTGGTGGGGGTGTTTGTGCGGCGGGGGGGGGTGACCGCCCTGCTCTTTCTCGCGGTCTGCGCCGGCACATGGCTGATCAAGGGGTGTGTCCACGAAACGCTTCTGCCCGATGAGGACAAGGGAAACATCACCCTCGATATCGCGCTGGCGGAGGGGGCCACCTTGAAGCGGACCGATCAGGTGCTGGATGACGTTTACGCCCGCATCCGCGACATTCCGGGCATCGAGACGATCATGCTGCTCTCCGGATCGGCGCCGATGTCCGGCACGGGCGAGAATTGCGCGCAGGGAATGGTGGGGTTGGCGCATTGGGACAAGCGCCGGACGCCCGAAACCTCCGTGTCGGGGATCATCGCGGCGATCATGCGCCGGACGGCGGACATCTATCCGGCTCGGATCCGGTGTTTCACCTCGCCCGCGATCATGGGGCTTGGCCGTCTGGGCGGTGTCGGGTTCAATCTCTGTTCCGATTCCGGTGCGTCGGGGCGTGAGCTGGCGGATGCCGCCTCGGCGTTCGCGCGGCGCGTGGCGGAGTTGCCGGAGGCGTCATTCGTGATGAACGCCTTCAGCGCCGACACGCCCCAGCTGCGGCTTCTGCTGGATCGGCGCAAAGCCGAAACGCTGGGGGTCTCGCCGAATGCCGTCTTCTCGACGCTGCAGAACAAACTGGCGAGCGTGTATGTGAACGATTTCAACTTGGGCGGCAGTTCGTATGAGGTGATCGTCCAGGCGGTGGGGGATGCGCGTCAGACGGCGGAGGATGTGATGGATCTCCATGTGGCCGGAACGGGCGGGGCGATGGTGCCGCTTTCGGCGGTCGCCTCGATCATCTACGAGGTGGGTCCGAAGGAGGTGACGCGCTTCAATAAGATGCCGTCCGCCACGTTGAACGCGCAGGCGGCGCCCGGCGTTGCGGCGCTCTCGCTGATCCAGGCGATCGAGAAGCTGGAGCTGCCGCAGGGATACCGCATCGAGTGGAGCGAGATGAGCCGTCAGGAGAAGGAGAACCAGGGGCGGCTCGGATTGCTGATGGGTATGGCGGCGCTTTTCGCCTATCTCTTCCTGGTGGCGCAGTATGAGAGCTGGACGATGCCCCTTGGCGTGATGTGTGCGGTGGTGTTCGCCCTGGGCGGCGCCTATCTGGGGCTTTGGGTCACCGGGACGCCGATGAGCATCTACGCCCAGCTCGGTATGGTGATGCTGATCGGCCTTTCCGCCAAGAACGCGATCCTGATGGTGGAGTTCTCCAAGCAGGAACGCGAGGCGGGACGCTCCGTGACCGATGCCGCGTTGCGGGGCGCGAACCTGCGGTTCCGCGCCGTCCAGATGACCGCGTGGAGTTTCCTGTGCGGCGTGCTGCCGCTGGTTCTCGCAACCGGCGCGGGCGCGGGGTCCCAGAAGGCCATCGGCATCTCGACCTTCTCGGGCATGCTGATCGCCACCTTCGTCGGCATCCTCTTCACCCCGGGACTCTATGCGCTCTTCCAGCGCCTCCGCGAAACGGTCAGAGGAAGGTTAAGTGGGGAACGGAGGAGAGGGACATAGGGAAGAGGGAATAGGGAAGAGAAACGAGGCGAAAGGCGGGGTGAAATTTCATAATGGCTTAATGTCACATTGCCATAATTTCACAATTCCAGAATGAAAACCCTCAACGCTCAACCCTCAACGTTAGATAGGAAGGGCTGACACCTAACTTTGGGGTGGCTATTGGCGGGCCGGGTGTGGTATCATTTAGGGGATGATTTAATGACGTAAAAGTGGGGGAACGATGGCCAGATTGACAATCAAGGCGGCCTCAGCGTGTGTGTTTGACGCCTGTTCGCTGGGGGAAATCATGCTTCGTCTTGATCCGGGCGACATGCGGATCAAGACTGCGCGTTCCTTCCGGGTTTGGGAAGGGGGCGGCGAGTACAACGTGGTCCGGGGGTTGCGGAAGTGTTTCGGTCTCCGGTCGTGCGTCGTGACGGCCTTCCCGGACAATGACATCGGCCGGCTGGTTGAGGACTTCATTTTGCAGGGCGGGGTCGACACCTCGATGATCCGCTGGGTTCCCTTTGACGGCATCGGCGCCTCCTGCCGGGTGGGGCTGAATTTCACCGAGCGCGGGTATGGCATCCGGGGGGCGCTCGGCGTGAGCGA
>DBXN01000114.1:35163-45736 GCA_002309585.1 Verrucomicrobia bacterium UBA1211 | reverse complement strand
TTCGGCAAACGGGGCGTCCGGTGGTTTCACACCGGCGGCATCTATGCCGCGCTCTCCCCGACCGCCCCGCTGGTGATCGAGGAGGCGATGGCCGCCGCCCGGAAGTACGGGACGGTCATCTCCTACGATTTGAATTACCGGCCCTCGCTCTGGAAGGCCAACGGCGGAAAGGCGGCCTGCCAGGAGGTCAACCGGCGGTTGGCCCAATACGTGGACGTGATGATCGGCAACGAGGAGGATTTCACGGCGGGTCTTGGCTTGGCGGTCGAGGGCGTGGATGCGAATTTGAGTGCGTTGCCGATCGACGGTTTCAAGCGGATGATCGAGCGGGCGGTCGCGGAGTATCCGAATTTCAAGGTTTGCGCCACCACGCTGCGGACCGTGAAGAGCGCTTCGGTGAACGACTGGAGCGCGATCTGCTGGTATGACGGCGCGTTCCATCAGGCGATGGAAATGAAAGACCTCGCCATCTACGACCGCGTTGGCGGCGGGGACAGTTTCGCGTCAGGGTTGATTTACGGGTTTCTCACCTTCGATGACGCCGCGCAGGCGGTCCGGTACGGATGCGCCCACGGGGCGTTGGCGATGACCACGCCGGGCGACACCTCGATGGCGTCGAAGGCGGAGGTCGAACGGGTTGTGGGGGGTGGAAACGCCCGGGTGGTCCGATAACGGTTTCAATAAAAAAGGAAGGAGTTCAAAATGAACGCTCATGTGTGTAAACGTCTGTTCCGGCTTGCCGCCGGAGTTGTCCTGTTCGCGGCGGGTCCGATTTTCGCCGCCTTTCGTCCGCCGGCCGTCCCGCTGGTCAGTATCGATCCGTTTTTCTCGGTCTGGTCCCGTGCGGATAAGCTGACCGATGCCGACACAACCCATTGGTCCGGCGCCCGGCAGGCGATGTCCGCCATGATCCGGATCGACGACCGGTCCTATCGGCTGATGGGGGCCGAGCCCGCCTCGTTGCCCGCCCTTCCGCAGACCGCCTGTGAGGTCCGCCCGACCCAGACGATCTGCCGGTTCGCGAATGAGACGGTCGAAGCGGAACTGCGTTTTTCGACGCCCGCCCTGCCCAACGATCTGGATGTCTTTTCCCGGCCCGTCACCTACGTGACCTTCCAGGCGAAGGCGAAGGACGGGAAAAAACATGATTTCCGTTTTGAGTACGTTTTGACCGGCGAGATGACCACCAGTCAGGACGAGCTCCCGACCGTCACCGGTATCAAAACGCTCGCCAACGGCGCGCAGGCCATTTGGATGGGCCGCGTAGACCAAAGGCCGCTCTCCCGGTCGGGCGATCAGATCCGGTGCGATTGGGGGTATGTCTGGATGAGTGCCGATCCCAAGAGCAACGTCCAGTTCTTCTTCCCCCAAGAGGAACTTCCCGCCCGCGACCAGCGGAATCGCGCCGTCTTCGATTTCAAAGAGACCGAAGCTTGCCGGACCTATCTGACGCTTGCCTATGATGATGTGAAGTCGATCATGTTCTGCGGACGGGAACTCTCCGCCTGGTGGCGGCGCAAAGGGATGTCGTTCGACGAGATGCTGGTTCAGGCCGCGGCCGCCTATCCCGCTTTGATGGCGAAGATGGACACGTTTGACGCCGAACTTATGGCCGACCTCCGGAAGGTCGGCGGCGACGCTTACGCCGCTTTCGCCGCGCTCGCCTACCGCCAGACCTATGCCGCCTGCAAACTGGTCGCCGACCCGAACGGGCAACCCCTTTACTTCTCGAAGGAGAACGCCAGCAACGGCTGCATCGCGACGGTGGACATCACCTATCCGCAGATTCCCCAGTTGCTGCTGTTTGGCCCGACCCTCACCCGGGCGACCCTCGCCCCGATCCTGGTTTACGCCTCCGATCCGCGCTGGAAGTTCCCCTTCGCCCCGCATGACATCGGCCAGTACCCGCTGGCGAACGGCCAGCGCTACGGCGGCGGCGAGCGCACGGAACACAACCAGATGCCGGTGGAGGAGTCCGGCAACATGCTGATCTGCCTCGGGGCGCTCTCCCAGATGGAGAAGAGCGCCGACTTCGCCAGTGACTGGTGGCCGCTTGTCACCAAGTGGGCCGAGTATCTGGCGGATAAGGGATTCGATCCCGCCAACCAGCTCTGCACCGATGACTTCGCCGGACATCTGGCGCACAACGCCAATCTCTCCATCAAGGCAATCATGGGGTTGGCGAGTTACGCGAAGATGGCCGAGTACCGCGGCGAGAAGGAGGTCGCGAAGAAGTACATGGACCTTGCGGCCTCGCTCGTCCCGAAATGGCTCGAAGCCGCGAAGGGCGGCAAGAATGGCGGTTACCGGCTCGCGTTCGACCGGGAGGGAACCTGGTCGCAGAAGTACAACCTCGTCTGGGACCGCATCCTCGGTTTCAACCTCTTCCCGAAAGAGGTCGCCCAGAAAGAGATGGCCGCCTACCGGACCCTGCTCCAGCCCTTCGGACTGCCGCTCGACAACCGCAAGACCTACACCAAGGTCGACTGGACCGTCTGGACCGCGACCCTCACCGGAAACCGGGAGGATTTCGAGGCCATCATCAATCCCCTCTACCGTTTCGTGAACGAGACGCCGGATCGGATTCCCTTCTCGGATTGGTACTGGACCGAGAACGGCAAATTCCGCGGCTTCATCGCCCGGGCCGTCATTGGCGGCGTCTACCTGCCGATGCTCTATGATACCGCCATCTGGGAGAAGTACGCCTCCCGCGACCGCGCGACGACCCACCTTTACGCGCCGCTGCGCGTCAAGCAGGCAACGTTTGGCGAACCGTGGATTCCGATCGGCGCGAGCAGTGACGCGATCAAGTGGACCTACACCACCGAGAAGCCGGCCGACGGTTGGGAAAAGCCGGACTTTGATGACAGCGCCTGGAAGCGCGGCATCGCCGGATTCGGTGCGGGTAACCCGCCCGGTTCCATCTGCAAAACCCTCTGGAACACGCCCCACCTGTGGGTGCGCCGCGTCGCGGAGACAACCGCCGAGCCGCCCAAAGTGGCTTGTCTCAACATCCACCACGACGAGGATGCGACCGTCTACTTCAATGGCGTGAAGGCCGGCAGGTATACCGGTTACACCACCGATTATGTCCAGCGCGAGACCGATCCCGCCGCCAACGCGGCGCTGAAGAAGGGTCGGAACGTGCTGGCGGCGGAGGTGTCCCAGACCCAGGGCGGGCAGTATCTCGATTTCGGGGTTTACGCCCTGCCCGAGCCGATCTCCTTCAATCTGGCGAGTTTCAACATCCGCGTCCCGTGCGACACGAATGAGAAGGCGTGGACGAACCGCGCCCCGCTCTGCGTGAAGCTGATCAAACGGCACGGCTTCGATCTGATGGGCGTCCAGGAGGCGACCCCCGTACAGATCAAAGATCTGCGCGACGGATTGCCGGGGTGGAACCATGTCGGGCTGGGCCGTGAAAAGGAGAACAAGGGCGAGGCGACCGCCATCTTCTTCAAGACGGACCGTTTTGAGCTGTTGGGAACCGACACCTTCTGGCTGTCGGAGACCCCCACCGAGCCGGGATCGAAATCCTGGGATACCGCCTGTACCCGCGTCTGCACATGGGCGTATCTGCGGGATAAAAAGTCCGGGAAGGACTTCTATTTCTTCAACACCCATCTCGATCACATCAGCGCCGAGGCGCGTATCCGGGGGATGGCGTTGATTCTCGAGCGGATCAAACAGATCGCGCAGGGGAAGACGGTCTTCCTGACCGGCGATATGAACGCCGTCGTCAAGGATGCCGATGTCGGCAGCCGCGAACTGGTCAAGCTGGCGGGGCCGGCGCTCACCGACAATCCCTCGCTGAATCCGATCTTCCTGGCGAAGGCGGTGTTGCTTGATTCATTCGATATCACCGAGACGCCGCACGCCGGACCGGTTAATACCTTCACCGGGTATCAGAATCGGAGCATCGCGAAGATCGACTACGTCTTTACCACGGGCAACGTGCGCATCCTCTCGCACAAGACCTGCGATGACCGGTTTGACAAACTCCATCCGTCGGACCACGATGCGGTCGTGGTGAAGGCGGTGATCGATTAGCGCAACGGTTCCGGTCTCCATGTGTTGTTTCCGTCGAGGTGAGCGTGGAACCACCCTTCCCAAGCGGCCGGGTTGGCGGGGGAGGGGTGGTACCCTCGGGGTCTTGCTTGGACTCGCCGTTTGCCCCCTCTGGGCCCAAACGCCCAAAGGGGGGTGGGCGACGTTCCAGGATGCCTCCCGCCGTCTCGGCATCATCGGGTGTGTCTGGGAGGACACGTCGCAGCTCTTCACCAACGCGACACAGCGGATCCGGTTTCAGAACGGACAGAAACGGGCGGAGGTGAACGGCGTGACCGTCTGGATGAACCATCCGCCGGAAGGGGTGACCAGCAACACCTGGCGGATCGCCGTGCGGGATCTGGACTTTCTGTCGCTCGCCATCCTTCCCGACACGGAGGCGGAGAAGCCGAAAAACCTTCATGTCCTGCTGGATCCCGGTCATGGCGGGATGGATGTCGGGGCGGTTAGCGAGGCGCCGTTTCTCCAGGAGAAGGCCTTTTCCCTCGCGATGGCCAACCGGTTGGGACCGTTGCTGGAGAAGGCGGGATTCACTGTCAGTTACACCCGGACGAACGATGTCGCGCTCTCCCTCTCCCAGCGGGCCGCGATGGCCAAGACGGTCAAGGCCGATCTTTTGATCAGCCTGCACGCGAACCATGCCGCCAACACCAAGGCGGTCGGTTTTGAGACCTATGTTGTCCCGCCCAGCGGCTATTCCGGAACCGCGAACGGCAGTCGGCGCAACGCGTGGCGTCCCGGCAACAACAACGACTTTCAAAGCACCCTGCTTGGATTCGCGGTCCAGCGGCAATTCTGCGCTTCGCAAACCAACCGGGTCGACCGGGGATTGAAGCGCGCCTCCTACTATGTCTTGCGGGAAACGTCCTGTCCCGCCGTTCTCATCGAGTTCGGTTTTCTTTCGAACAGCGGCGAGGCGGGGGAGATGCTTGCCGAGACGTGGCAGGAAGCCCACGCCCAACTGGTGGCGGATGCCGTCACCCGCTACGCGAAGCGGATTGAGGCGCTGGATGGCGCGGTCGCCGAGAAGCGGGAGGCGGACAGGAAGGCGAACGAAGCCTGGCGGGCCAAGCTCGCCCAGCGCAACGCGGCGAAACGTGACGCCGGACAGGTGGCCACGCAGCCCTCGAAACGGCCTTCCTCCTCCGGCGGCGTGCCGCAACGGTTGGCCGCGCCATTCCCGCTGGCGCCCTTTCCGTCCAATGACGATCATGACGAACCGGCCGCCCAACCGCCGCCCCCCCGGCCTGTTGCGGTGGAGCGGGGAACCAACACCGCGCCGCTTGTGGTCGGCCGGTTGATCGATTTCTATATGAAGGAGAATCCCGATAAATGAACGAGCGTAATCCAGAAGGAAAGGCCGCCCAGCCGCAGCTGTTGAAAAACCTTTCGTTGGCAGTTGGCGCGTTGGTGATCCCCATCTGTCTCGCGATCCTCTTCGCCCATGTCCTGATCCGCCAGGTCCGGCAGCGTTCCGCGCGGACGGCGGCGCTTCAGCCCCTTTGTCCCGAAGGGGGATGGGACGATCTGCCGGATGATCTTGAATCGCTGGCCCAGATGCGGCTCGCATTGCGGAACAGCGGGGTCTCGATCGGCGAGATCAACCTTCGGATCTGGGCTGCCCTTTCCCGCCATCCAGACACGCTCTTTTCGCTTGAGCCGCCCGACAAGGCGATGCTGTGGGATTGGCGGGTCTCGCAGGACGGCCGTTACGCGCTGGCGGTCGCGCCCCGTTCCGGCCCCGCGGCGGAGGTGCGGCGGGTCGCGCTTTATGACTTCATCGGGATGGCGTGGAAGTGGGACCGTACCCTTCCGTGGCCGGACCGTTACGATCACCCCATCTATTTGCAGAACCGGCTTCTGGTGAAATACGAGAAGAACGCCCGGCTGTTTGTCATGGAGTTGGACGATACCGGCGAGATCCGCGATCTCGTCACCCTTGGCGCGGGACGGATCTCCCTTCCCCCGCCCAGCGAGACCCGTCCCGATTTGGCCGGGCTCTCTTTGGCGCACCGTAACAACGTCACCTTCAAAACCAACCTGACCGCCCGGCTGTTCGGCTATTCCCAAGCCGAGATTCCCGGTCTCTATTCCGCCGGGACGGGGGATCGCCTGACCACCCGTTTCTCCGGGAACGGGCTGTTGAAATTCGATGCGTCAAACGGGGTGATCCGCGTTTCGGATGCCTTGACGCAGACGGTCCTTCATGAACATCCCGGCGCCTGGCGGGCTTCCGCCGATGACACCCTCGTTTCGGCGCTTTGCGATTCGATCGGTACCCACTACACGGTCTATGTGAAACGGCCCTCGCCGACGACCGCCCTGCATGACGATTATCTCGCCGTGACGCTCGACCTTTCCGGAACGGAGCCCCGCGTCCAGACAGACGAGTTGGCTTCCGCGCCAGAGCCCGCGCGGCCCCGGACAACCGTCAAAACGCGGGATGGGCTTTGGACCTTTTCCCTGACACCCTCCAATCAGCTTACCATCGTCTCCCAGGCCTCGACCGCCACCGTTGCCCGGGTCTCGCTGGATTCCCTGCCCGATGTGACCGGCACCTTTGACGAATTGGCGTTGCTGTCGTCCGAGCATCAGCTGCTGCTCCGGCAGGCGGAACGGTTTTGGCTCCTTGAGCTGAATACCGCCTTCCACTATGCCGATTGGCTGGCCAACCTCAAAAACGGAAACGATGTCATCCCGGCGGAGTTGGTCGCCCTCCAGCAGTTGCAGGACCGCAAATTCGAGGCGTCCCGCTCCTACTACATCACCGAAGAGGAGATTCGCGATTTGACCAACGGGACCGTTCTGGCCGAACTCCAGCGGACGGCGAAGCCAACCCGTTCTTCCGCCTACGTCGCGCTCAAGACCGCGCTCTACCGCGCCAATCAGGCGTGGGCCTACGCCAAGATGGGGATGTTGGAGATCGAGCAGCTTCAGGAGGATGATCCCCGCGCCCCGCAAATGAACAACCTGCTGCTGGCGCGGCTGGCCCTGCTCGCCAACGACCGGCGGACCGCCGCGCTCGCCTGCCAGAAGGCGTATCAGGCGATCCGGCCTTCGCCCTACGCCTCCTACTACAACGCGTACTATTACGGGGGTGCGCCGCGGAAAGAGCAGGAGGATCGCGACACCCCGATGATCCGTTTCCAGCTCGAACGCCTCTTTGACGCCGCAAGGCGGGGAAAATGACGCGTGAAAATGGATTAGGGGCTTGGGGCTGGAAGTCTGGAAGGCATCGGGGAGGAGGGACGAAGATGGCGGTTTGGAGGGTTATCGCGCTGGCGTGTGTGGGGGCGGGATTGGCCATGGCCGATCCCTCGGCCCATGCCGGGTTTGTGGTTGTGACGGATACGGTTCCGGCGGACGGAAAGAGCGATGTCGCGGATCAGCTGCAGGCGTTGATTGACGCCCATCCCAACCGGACCCTCTATTTCCCGGACGGGGTCTATCTGCTGGGCCATCCGATCGCCACCCCCGCCCATCCGAAACGGAGTGTCGATCTGCGGCTTTCCAATTATGCCGTCCTGAAGGCGGCGGAGAACTGGAACTCGCCCGAGGCGATCGTGCGGCTGGGCGGCAAAGACCCCGCGAACGACATCCGCACCATCGGCAGCAACTACGGGTTCACGGGCGGGATTGTGGACGGCTCCGGGAAAGCGAACGGGATTTCGATTGACGGCGGCCGTGAAACGCAGATCAAGGATGTCTCCATCAAGCACACACGCGTCGGGATCCATATCAAGCGCGGCGCGAACAACGGTTCATCCGATTCCGACATCATGGGCGTCAACATTGTGGGGAACCGTGCGCGGAACTCCATCGGCGTGTTGCTGGAGGGGTATGACAACACCCTTTCCAACATGCGTATCGCGGATGTCTACATCGGGGTGGAGGTCCGTTCCGGCGGCAACTCCATGCGGAATATCCATCCGCTCTACACCTGCGACTATACCGATTACGGGGAGAGCACCGGGTTCTGGGATAAGAGCGGGGGCAACTGGTACAGTTTTTGTTACAGCGATCACTTTGGGACCGGGTTCCGGACGGCGCGAAGTGTCTCCAGCACGATGGACAGCTGTTTCTGTTTTTGGTATGCGGCCAAAGGTCAGCGGCAACTTGCCTTCCGCGCGGATGAACGTTTCACCTCGCTCATGACGAATTTCCGGGTCGGGTTCCATCCCGCCTCCACGACCAACGTTGTCCTTCAGGTCGGCCAGCCGGGCGGTTCCGGCCGCATCAACGGTTTCCACGGCAATGCGGAAAAGATCACCGACCATACCCACGAGCAATATCTGAAATAGGGTAGTCGAGTGATTGCAAAACGTGATGTGGCAAGGGAGCCCTTGCAGCAAGGCCGAGGCGGCCTTGCCACATCGATAACGGTAGGTTTTGTATATTCATGCATAAAAACGCCAGAAAGAGGCGAAAGTTCATGCATAAAAAAGCCAAATGCAATGCCTTGGCGGTTTTCGGGATTTGACTCAGTAACGGTAAAATGATATAACATTTCTTAAGTTAAATCAGGTCCGGTTCCAAATAACAGAGGAGTTGCGGTATGCGTTGCTTCGAAATGGGAGTATTGTGCGCGGTGGCGTTATCTGTTTACGCCGCGCCGTTTCAGGAGCGGCAGGTGGTGGCGCCGCGCGGGGCGTGGCGGATGGGGCGCGAGGCGGCGATTGCCCTGCCGGGCAAGACGGTTTCGGCTGCGGATTTTGACGATTCCGCCTGGCTGGCGGCGAAGGTGCCCTGCACGGTGCTTTCAACCCTGGTGGACCACAAGGTTCTTCCGGATCCCTATTTCGGGCTGAACAACCAGAAGGAGAAACAACTCATTCCCGATCTGTCCAACGGGAACCGGGATTATTACACCGCCTGGTTCCGGACGCCGTTCACCCTGCCGGACACCTTCAAAGGGAAGACCGTCTGGATGCGCCCGGAGGGAATCAACTACCGTTCCGAGATCTGGCTGAACGGGTCGCTGGTCGCGGTGACGGCGGGGATGTTCGCCCGGACCCCTGTGGATGTGACCCGGTTCGTCAAGCCGGGGGCGAACGTGATGGCGGTGAAGGTCTTCCCGGTGGACCATCCCGGCGATACGAAACCGAAACGGTGGGGGGCGCCGAACGGCGAGTGGCACAATGGCGGCGACGGCGAGATCGGGCGGAACGTGACGATGCTGATGTCGGCCGGATGGGACTTCACCTTCTCTGACGGCGTGCGTGACCGTAACACCGGTATCTGGCGCGACATCACCTTCTACGCGACGGGCGACATCCGGTTGGACGCGCCCTTCGTCAAGACCAAGCTGGCGAAGGATTTCAAGCAGGCGGAGCTGGAGATCGAGGTTGAGTTGAACAACGCCTCCCTCGGCGGCCGTGACGGGGAGTTGGCGGTGGCGATTGACGGGACCGACATCAAACTTTCCCGCAAGGTCCGGCTTTTCCGGGGCGAACGGCGGGTGGAGAAGTTCAAAGCCACGTTGCCGAATCCGAAGCTGTGGTGGCCGCGGAACAAGGGGCCGCAGAATCTCTACACGGCCTCCTTTACGGTCAATTCCGGGAAGAACGGTTTGTCCGACCGGATCCAGACACGGTTCGGTGTGCGGGAGGTCTGGTCGGATCAGGGCGGACCGGGGAAGGCGCGGCAGTTCTACGTGAACGGGCGGAAGATCTTCATCCGGGGGACGAACTGGATTCCCGAGGCGATGCTGCGGACGGATGACGCGCGGATGGCGGTCGAGGTCCGGCTCTCGGCGGAATCGGGGTTGAACCTGCTGCGGCTCTGGGGCGGCGGCATCGTCGAGAGCGACTACTTCTACCAGCTCTGCGACGAGTACGGGTTGCTGGTGTGGCAGGAGTTCTGGATGACCGGCGACACGCGCCATCCGGACGACGCCGGGCTCTATCTCCAGAATGTCGCCGATTCGGTGAAGCGGATCCGGATGCACCCGAGCCTTTGCCACTATGTGGCGTCCAACGAATCGACCGAGACCGCCGGAACCCGGGAGCTGTTGATGGCGTTGGATGGGACGCGTAGCTATCAGATGCAGAGCGAGTGCGACGGAGTCCATGACGGGAGTCCCTATGTGCCGGTCAACCCGATGCGTTACTATGAGGATACCGCCTCGGACCGCGGCAGCCGTGTCTACGGCTTCAATCCCGAGTACGGCACCTGCGCCCTCCCGCCGGCGGTAATTTTGCGGGAGTTTATGGACGAGAAGGACCTTTGGCCGATCAACAAAGAGGCGTGGCGGTATCGCGAGGGAGGCGGGTTCTACGGGATCACCTCCATCCACGATGCCTTCGTCAACGAGTATGGTCCGTCCCGCTCGATCGACGAGTACGCCCGCAAATCCCAGGCTGTGGACGCGCTGGCGCACCGGGGTATCTGGGAGGTCTGGAACCGTGCGCGGAACCGCGCCACGGGGGTCCTCTTCTGGTACAACAACTCGCCTTTGCCGCAGGTCGCGGGCCATGCGTGGGACTGGTCGCTGGAGCCGACCGCC
>DBXN01000114.1:34922-35158 GCA_002309585.1 Verrucomicrobia bacterium UBA1211 | reverse complement strand
AACGCGCTGGAGCCGCTGCACGCCCAATTCGACTATCTGAGCAACACGGTTTCGGTTGCGAGCGACATTTATACCCCGACCAATCTGACGGTGGTTGCGGAGGTCTTCGACTTCAACTCCAAGCGGATCTTCTCCAAGAAAGCGCCGGTTGCGGTGCCGGCCGAGACGTGTGTGGACTGTTTCACGATCCCCTTCCCGGAGACGGTGACGCCGGTCCACTTCATCCGGCTCTCGCT
>DBXN01000114.1:32992-34845 GCA_002309585.1 Verrucomicrobia bacterium UBA1211 | reverse complement strand
CCGTGCGTGGCGGGCTTCCAGTCATTGGAGAATCTTCCGAAGAGCGCGTTGGCGCTCGCGGTCGCTTCCGGAAACGGGAAACTCCGCGCGACGGTTGAGAATACCGGGAAAAACATCGCCTTCATGACGCGGGTTCAGCTGTTGGATGAGGCGAAGAAGCCGCTGCGGCCGACGATCTATTCCGACAACGATTTCTGCCTGATGCCGGGCGAGAAACGGACGGTGGCGATCGAGCCGCCCGCCGGGAAGCGGTACACGGTTCAGGCGAAGGCGTGGAACACGGACGTTGTGCGGTGAAGGAAAACAGGGTATGGTGAGTGGCGGATTGAGGTATGGATGGATCGCTCTTGGGGTGGCGTTGGCGGGCGTGTGGGGCGTTTGGGCGCAGAAGCCCGCCGCTCTCGCGCCGTATGAGCAGGTTTATGCCGCCGAGCTCAAGAAGATCGCCGATGGCTACAACGAGACGTTGCCGGCGCTGGCCGGGGATTACGTGCTGGCGTTGCGGGATGCGATGGCCCGGTTGAAGAAGGCGGGGGACGAGGCCGGCGCGGCGGCGGCGAAGCGGGAGGCGGCACGGTATCTGGCGGCGCTGAAGGCGGAGCCGGATCCCTTTGAAACCGTGCCGGAGTTGCTGAAGGAGTCGGTGGTGAAGAAACCCGATATCCTCCGGCTGGTTCAGGAGGACTACATCGGCCGCCGGACGGCGAAGGAGCTGTTGCGGAACGAGGCGGTGGTGACGCTCGCGAAGAAGTATGTCGCGAATCTCGACAAGTTGGCGGCCCAGTTGGCGGGTGCCGGCAAGGAGAGCGAGGCGGAAGCGGTGAAGAAGGAGTCCCGCCGGATGCAGGTTGCGATGCAGCGGAACGATTTCGCGGCGCGGGCGTTGAAGGCCGCCGGGTTGAATTGCCTGCCGATGCCGCCGCCGCCGGATCTCTCGGCGCTCAAGGCCAAGGCGGCGGAACCCGTGAAGAAGACGCAGGATCTGGACGGTGCGACGTTGCTGACCGAACTGCCGCCGACGATTCAGGCCTTCCTGATGAAGCCGATGGAAGTCGATCCCGAGTGGCCGCCGGAGATCACCAAGTGGGCGTTCGAGGGGAAGGGGAATTACGCCCACGACTTCTCGCTGTACGGGAAAGGCGGGATTCCGAATGAGTTGGGGATCTACGCGAACCCCAAGACGATGCGGGCTTACGTGACCGGGACGATTACCGGATCGAACCGCAACTATCAGGGGAAACAGCTGGAATGGGTCGGCAAGGCCGCCGCATGGAAACTGGAGGACAGCCGCGCGCTGGTCTGCCGGGTGATCTTCCGGACGCGTAAACCTTCGACCGGCGAGACCGCCGGGCCGGCGGCGTGCGTCGCGGTCTACAATCTGATGGACAAGGAGAATCCCATCGCCTCCCTGACCGCCCCGATGGTCAAGGAGGAGACGGTCCTGTATATGGCGAAACACTACTCCTACAACCGGCTGAACATCAAGTGGGAGGGGTCAAAGCGGAAACGCGGTTTCACCATTCCCGACCATACGCCGCTGCGGGTTGTGGCGGGGGTGGTCGGCCATCAGCGAGGTGAGGAGATCACGGCGACGATCGAGATCGTGCCGGCGGATCAGAACGATGAGTGAGTCGGTCACTGTTTTTGACCGCGACCTAGATCGGTCGCGATCAGATGGTAAACAATGAAGGAGAAAACAATGAGAAGATGGGTCTGGACAGGTATGGGCGCGTTGGCGGCGCTCGTTCTTTCGACGGTGACGTGCTTTGCGGATCAGCCGTCTTATACGATGCAGGCGTATGGGCTTGGGACGTATGACAGGAACAATCCGTCGGCTTCGACGGTGGTGCCGA
>DBXN01000114.1:0-32954 GCA_002309585.1 Verrucomicrobia bacterium UBA1211 | reverse complement strand
TCTACGCGCATTTTTGCGGATCGAGTGTCGGTGGGGCATTCCGCAAGCCGGTCGGCGGTTACCGGATCCAGTCCTTTCCGGGGAACGATACGACGGATCCGTTCGTGATCGCTACCTTCACGCTCTTGGAGGATCCCTGGACGAAGGGTGTGACCGTCAAGTTCACGGACGGTGAAGGCGGTGTCTGGGCGCAGGCGATCAACGCTTCGCACAGGAGGAACCTGGATCTCAACTACGCCTTCGTCAAGTCCTTGAATCAGGAGACCGGGGAAATCACCTATCAAGCCAATGACGGCTCCACGAGTGATTCGATCGCGACCGGCTACACATCCGGCGGCAATTACGGGATCTGCGGGTTGCGGGCCTCGAAATTCCTTCATCTCGATGCGCCCATCCTCGTTTTCGCGAACGGCGCGAACGGGGCGGTGTTGACCCTTGACGATATCAAGGACTACGATTTCAGCGCGTACTTTGCGGGTTCGGCCGCATCGCAGGCGATCAGACCGGCGGTGGTCAAAGGGTACAACAAGGCGTTCACGGTGGAAGGGAACGGTTCGGTGACGGCCCTCCGGGTGGAATTCCAGTTGCTGGACGATCACTATGTGAAGTGCGTGGTGGTGCAGTTCACCAACGGCGCCGCCGGTGTTTACGGCCAGGTGCTTGTGGCGCGGTATATTGATGTCAACAACGTCGCGGGTGGGGGTTTGGGTTATGCCTTCGTCAAGGCGGACGGATCCTATAACGGCAACAACAGCGCCGTCGCCACCCAACACGCCAACAATGGTTACGGCGTGTACGACCTCTTTGCCGAGCCGCCGGCGCCGACAGTTACGCTGGAGCTTGACAGGTCGAAAACCTGGTCTGAACTGGTTGAGGGCGTGGATCTAGGGTCTGCTGACGTGGAGATCAAGCTGTTGGTGACGGGCGAGAATCCGACGTTGACATTCGACACCGCTGTGAGCCGCCAGTCCGTCACGGTGACCAACGAATCGACCGCCGCCACCGCCATCTTCGCGATGGGCAACGGGACGCTGACGTTGGACCAGCTCACGATTCCCGCCAGTTTCACCCTGACTGTGCCGCCGGATGCGGGCGTGGCGAATGTCGAGGTGGGCGCCAACGGCGTTATCCGCTATCCGGCTCCCGAATCGGGGGCCACCCTTGCCATGGCCATTTCCGGCGCGGGCGGTGTGGAGGTCGCCTCCGGCGTCCTCACCTTTGGAGGATATAACACCTATTCGGGCGGAACGCGCGTCAAGAGCGGTGCTACGGCCAAAGCCGGCGGTCGGTGCGGTACGGTGAACAATCTGCAGGTCGGACCGTTTGGAATCGCAAAGGCGACGACCAATCCGATCATTGTCGAGGAGGGCGGAGCTTACGACTACAACGGCAATGGCGACAACTACTACTATATCACCATTTGCGGTAAGGACGGTATCATCAATTCCGGCGAGGGTATGGGGACCAATAAGGCACAGACCTACGGTATCAATCTCTCCGGCAACGCCGAGCTGACGATGGATGGGCTGTTTGGCATCGTGACCTCCGGTTATAATCAGTCCGGCACACTCGGACTTGGCGAATACACACTGGTGAAGAGCGGGACGAACCCCTTCTTCATCTGGACCAGCGGCACGACCGTTTCCGGTTCCGGAACCCTGGAGGTCGCGGAAGGGACGTTCCAGGTCAGCAGGGGAGGTTTGTCGGGCAACAGCGCGACACTTAAGATCGATGAGGAAGGCACGGTGGAGGCGTTGCACAATCTCGCGTTCTATTCGATCGAGAACAACGGCACGATCACGTTCAATCCGGGTTCCGCCACCAATACCATCACTGGCGTCTACACCGGAACGGGTGTGGTGCATAAGCTTGGCGCAAACATGGGTTTGATGACGTTCCACAACGGTGCGAAGAGCGTCTATTACGTCGATGGCGGGACATTGGGGATCAGCCAACGCACGAGCGTGCAGGGTAATCCCTACGCTTTCAACACGCCGGAGAATCCCAATGCCAATATGAGCGTCGTCGTCGCGGACGGCGCGACGTTCGATGTGAACGGCGTTGCGGACACCTCCTGCTCCGTGACAATCGCGGGCAAGGGTGTCGGCGACAACGGCGCGTTCGTCAACAGCAAGTCGGATGTGGGCAGCGGCTCGTTGCAGACGGTGCAACTGACGCTGACGGCGGATGCGTTGGTCGGCGGCGCGTACAACTTCGGAATTCTCGCACCCGGCTACAGACCCACGTTGCTGGAGCTGGGGGACCATACCTTGACGATCAACAAGGAGAAGTACTTCTGGCTGGTGAACGCGACGGTGACCGGCTCCGGCACGATTAACGTCACCGGCGGCACGCTGTCGGTCCAGAAAGGCTTCGCAGGTACCGATTACTCGCTGACGGTCGGCGAGAACGGCAAGATGGAGATGGTGAGCGGCGTCACAGCGATGGCGATGCGGGATCTGAAGAATGACGGCACCATCACCGGCGGCACGATCACCGCTTCCGGCACGGTGACGGCGGGGAAGGGGGCGATCCCGAACCTGACGCTGGCGGACGGCGCGACGATCAAGATCACCTCGCTGGACGAGCCTCTGGTTGTGTCGGGTACCTATACCGCTTCGGGGACGGTCACGGTGGATGCCGCCGGCATCCCGGCGAGTCCCGTTCCGAAACCGGTTGTCTCGGTTCCGGCCGGAACCTCGGTGTCGGGAGTGACCTACAAGCTGATCAACGCCGAACCCTCGGTTACGCTGGCCGTGAGGGATGGTATCCCGTATCTGGCGAAGGGCGGGATGTTGATCCTCTTGAAATAGTTGGCGGGATTAACGGCTTAGGTGATGGGACATCTGGCGTTTCCAGAATGTCTGGATGTCCCGGAACAGCCGGAATGGGGATGCGGGAGTGTTGGAAATGAGAAGCGTTTGGGTCATGTTGGCGGCGATGGCCGCGGTGTCGTGCGCGTTGGCCGATGAGCGGGTGGATCCGCGGGAACGGCAGTATATCGCGCCGACGCGGGTGGTTTGGCGTTCGGAATCGGGTGAGAAGGGTTCGGTGACGGCGCCGGAGATTCTGTGCGGGCCGCGTTTGGGACAGGTGCCGGAGGGCGCGTTTCTGAACGGTTCCGGTTGCGTGCTGGAAAACAAGGGCGAGCCTGTCGGCATTCTGGTCGATTTCGGGCGTGAGCTGCACGGCGGGTTGCTGGTTGCCTCGGGTGGCCCGAGTTCGCGTGGGATGAAAGTCCGGGTCCGTTTCGGCGAGTCGGTCGCCGAAGCGATGGCGGAGCTGGGCGAGCGCGGCGCCTGCAATGACCACGCGATCCGCGACAGCGTGATCGACCTGCCGTGGGCGGGCACGCGCGAGATCGGCAATACCGGTTTCCGTTTCGTCCGGATCGATCTGGTGACGAAGGGCCGGTTACAGATCGAGTATCTCAAGGCAGTCTCCCTGATGCGTCCGTGGGATTATCTGGGCGGGTTCCGTTCCAGCGACGAACGGTTGAACCAGGTCTGGGCGACCGCCGCCCGGACGGTCCATCTCTGCTGTCAGGATTTCATGTGGGACGGGATCAAGCGCGACCGGCTGGTCTGGATGGGGGATTCCCATCCAGAGATGATGAGCGTTCTGGCGGTCTTCGGCGGACAGTCGATCCTGATGGAGTCGTTCGACTACATGCGGGCGACAACCGATTCAAACGCCTGGATGGATGGTATGCCGTCATACACCCTCTGGTGGCTGCGCTGCATCCATGATTGGTATGTTTGGTCGGGCGACGCTTCCTACATCCGGGATCATCTCGACTACATCCGCGCAACCTGTCGGCATGTCATCCAACATATCGGCGCCGACAACCGGTGCACGATGGGGGGCTTTTTGGATTGGCCCTCCAACCACAACAAACCCGCGATCGCGGCCGGGATGCAGGCCTTGATGGTCAAGGCGCTGGAGTGCGCCGCCGAGATGGCGGACGCCGTGAAGGATGCGGGACTCGCGAACGCCTGCCGCGAGGCGGTCGGGCGGCTCCGGAGCGTCAAGCCCGAACCGAACGGCAGCAAACAGGCGGCGGCGTTGCTCTCCCTCGCAAAGCTGCGCGAACCGCGCGAGATGGCGGATCAGGTCCTCTGCAAAGACGGGGTGAAGGGCGTCTCCACCTTCTACGGCTACTACATGCTGGAGGCGCTCTCGGCCGCCGGCGAGAACCAACGGGCGATTGATACCGTCCGGGACTACTGGGGCGGGATGCTGGATATGGGCGCGACCTCCTTCTGGGAGGATTTCAATGTCGCCTGGACCAACAATGCCTTCCGGATCGACCAGATGCCGGTGGCCGGAAAGAAGGATATCCATGGCGATTACGGCGAGTTCTGCTATGTCGGGTTCCGTCACAGCCTCTGCCACGGCTGGTCCTCCGGTCCCGCTGCCTGGCTGATCCATCATGTGCTGGGTATCCAGCCGATGGATGTCGGGTGTAAGACCGTGCGGGTCAAACCCTTCTTGGGCGATCTCGCCTGGGCGGAGGGATCTCTCCCGGTCCCGCAGGGCGTGGTGAAGGTCCGGCATGAGAAACAGCCGGACGGCACGGTCAAGACCACCATCGATGCCCCCGAGGGGGTTAAGATCATCAAGGAGTAGCGCGTCACTCAAGCGGGATTGCGCGGCCGCTCGCGAGGGCGCGGACGACCAGCGAGGCGCCGGACGCGCAATCTCCCACGCAGAAGATGTGCCGGGCGGGATCGGCGATGAGGGCGGTCCGTTGGGTTTGGCTGAGGCCAAGCTGGCGGACAACCGGATTGTCGGCGGGAACGCCCGTAAAGCCCATCGCCAGAAGAACGAGTTCCGCCGGGATGATTTCGCGGGTATCGGCCTTCGGTGTGAAGCGTAGCGGGCGGCCTTCCGGCGAGAAGGACCAATCGACCGTTTCGATCTCTACGCCGGTGACGGCGCCCTCGCCCAGGAACCGGAGGGAGTTGAGGCTCCAGCGGCGTTCGCATCCCTCCAGGTGGCTGGAGCTGGTCCGGAGAAGATAGGGCCATTGCGGCCAAGGGGTTGAGGGACTTCGGGTTTCCGGCGGTTTCGGCATGATTTCGATCTGGGTGACCGATACCGCGCCCTGGCGGATGGCGGTCCCGACGCAATCCGATCCGGTGTCGCCGCCGCCGATGACCAACACCCGCTTCCCCTTGGCGTTGATCGGGTTGGCGGGGATTTCACCGCCGATCGCGCGGTTCTGCCCGCCGAGGAATTCCAGCGCGAGGTGGATGCCGTCCAGCTCCCGCCCCGGAATCTTCAAATCCCGCGCGGCGGGGGTACCGATCGCGACGACCACCGCGTCATAGGCGCGGGTGAGGTACTCGGCGGAGATGTCCCGGCCGATTTCGGTGTCGGTCACAAAACGGATCCCTTCCGCCTCCAGCAACGTTTGGCGGCGGTCGATCCTCGCCTTGTCGAGTTTGAAGAAGGGGATGCCGTAGCGGAGCAAACCGCCGATTTTCCGTTCCTTTTCGTAGACGGTCACCTGCCAGCCGCGCCGGCGGAGCGTGACGGCGGCGGAGAGACCTGCGGGACCCGCGCCGATGATCGCGGCCTTCCTGCCGTTCTCCCGTGCGGGCGGGCGGGGAAGGACCCAGCCGTTTTCAAACGCGGTGTCGATGATCAGTTTTTCGGATTGGCGGATCATGACCGACTCTTCATCCAATTCCCTGGCGCAGCAGGATTCGCAGAGCGCGGGGCAGACGCGGGAGGTGAATTCGGGGAAGTCGTCGTTTTCGGCGAGCAACGCATAGGCGCGTTTCAGGTCACCGGCGAAAACGGCGCGGTTCTGGTCGGGGATCCGGTTGCCGAGGGGACATCCCGAACCGTGGCAGAAGGGGATGCCGCAATTCTGGCACCGTTCGACCTGCGGACGGATCGTCTCCAGCGGAAGGGACCGTTCGACTTCGCGGAAGTCTTGCCGGCGGGTTTCGACGGGACGGTAAACATCATGGATACGGGTCATCTCAAAGCTCCTTGTCTGTAACGTTGGCTCGAATGGTCGGGGACGGGTTTAGGGAAGGGTGTCTTTCACGGGAACGACTTTCACGAACTTCGACCGGTAACCGGGCCAATCGGCGAGAATCCGTTTCCCCAGAGGCGATCCGGTTCGGCGGATGTGTTCTTCAATGAGGGATTGCAACTCCCGTTCGTCATCAGAATCCGCCTCAACCATCGCAAGGTCGATTGAGTCGAGGTTGCAACGAAGATCGAAATCACCCGCCTGATCCAAGACATAGGCGGTACCGCCCGTCATGCCCGCGCCGAAATTGACGCCCGTTTCGCCGAGGATGGCGACCTTGCCGCCGGTCATGTATTCGCAGCCGTGGTCGCCGATCCCTTCAGCGACCAGTGTCACGCCGGAATTGCGGATGGCGAACCGTTCACCCGCCAGACCGTTCAGGAAGATTTTGCCGGAGGTGCCGCCGTAGGCGATGACATTTCCCGCGATCACGTTCTTTTCCGGACGGAAACCGTCGGGAAGGGAACCGTCCGCGGCGGTCGGGGGACGGATGGCGATGATACCGCCGGAGAGTCCCTTGCCCACAAAGTCATTCGCCTCTCCGGCGAGGGTGAAGGTGATGCCGTTGGCGAGAAACGCGCCGAAGGATTGTCCCGCCGTACCGTGGAATGCCACGGTGAGGGTGTCGTCCGCCACGCCGTTCGCGCCGAAATGCGTGATCAGTTCGCCCGCCAGTTCAGTGCCGACCGTCCGCTCCGTGTTCGTAATGGTGCGCGAAAGGGTGGCAGGCGCGTGGGCGAGTGCGGGAATGTCGATGGCGGGAAGCAGTTCCGTTTGGTCGTAATGCTCGAACCGGTATGGATTCGCGCCGGGGGTGAAGCGGACGGGCGTACCCTCGGCGGGTGCGAGAATCGCCCCGAAATCGAAACCCTCTGCCTGCGGAAGGGCGTTATCGACCGCCAGGAGATCGGTCCTGCCGACCGCATCCGCCAGCGAGGTGAGGCCGAGGGCGGCGAGGTGTTCGCGGACCTCTTCCGCCAGCATCCGGAGTATGTTCACGATGTGTTCCGGCTTTCCGGCGAAGTGTTTCCGGAGACATTCCCGCTGGGTCGCAATACCGACGGGACAGGTGTCGCAATGGCAGCGGCGGTCCTGGACACAGCCGAGCGCGACCAGCAGGGTGGTGCCGAATCCGAACTCCTCCGCGCCGAGCAACGCTCCGATCACGATGTCCCGGCCTGTTTTGAGCTGGCCGTCCACCTGCAGCTTCACCCGTCCGCGCAAGCCGTTTTTGACGAGCGTCTGCTGCGCTTCCGCAAGGCCAAGTTCCCACGGAAGGCCGGCGTGCTTCATGGAGGTGAGCGGGACCGCGCCCGATCCGCCGTCAAATCCCGAGATCAGCACGACATCGGCATGGGCCTTCGCGACACCCGCCGCGACGGTTCCGACGCCGGCCTCCGAGACCAGTTTGACCGAAATGCGGGCGTTTGGATTGGCGCAACGGAGGTCATAGATGAGCTGGGCGAGATCCTCGATCGAATAGATGTCGTGATGGGGTGGCGGCGAGATCAGGGTTGTGCCTGGGCGGGCATGGCGGAGCGCGGCGACAAAGGCGTTCACCTTGTGCGCGGGAAGCTGTCCGCCCTCGCCGGGTTTGGCGCCTTGGGCGAGTTTGATCTGAATATCCTTCGCGTGGCGGAGATAGTTGAGCGTGACGCCGAACCGACCGGATGCGACCTGTTTGATGCCGCAGTTGGCATCGGTTTCAAACCGTTCGGCATTCTCACCGCCCTCGCCGCAGTTGGACATCGAGCCGATCGCGTTGAAGGCGCGGGCGATCGTCTCATGGGCCTCCGGCGAGAGGGAGCCGAGCGACATCGCGCCCCCGACGAAATGCCGCATGATCGATTCGACGCTTTCGACCGTTTCGATCGGGACGGGCGTTTGCGGTTTGAACCGGAGCAGGCCGCGCAGGGTGCAGCTGCGGCGGGCGTTGTCGTCAATGGCGGCGGAGAAGGCCTTGAATCGGGCGGGATCGCCCGAACGGGCGGCCTGCCGGAAATCCACGACGGTCTGGGGGGTCCAGAGATGTTCCTCCGCATGGTTTCGGAATCGGTACTGACCGCCGGGTGAGAGCAGTCCGCTTTCCTGGACAGCCTCGGTGAATGACCGGTTGATCCGGGCCTCCAGCGCCGCGAAATCGAGTCCGCCAACCCGCGACGGGGTTCCGGGCAGACACTTCTCAATGATTTCCGGGGCGAGGCCGACCGCTTCAAAGAGTTGGGTGGAGCGGTAACTGCGGAGTGTCGCGATGCCCATTTTGGACATGATCTTCAGGAGACCCTTATCGACGGCCTGGATGTAGTTCGAGGCGGCGGACACACGGTCTTCGGGGCAGAGGGCCGAGACGGTCTCCAGCGCGAGATAGGGGTTGATGGCGGTCGCGCCGTATCCGAGCAGCACCGCGAAGTGGTGCACCTCGCGGACTTCGCCGGACTGGACGATCAGGCCGATCGAACTGCGGAGTCCCGCATCGACGAGCCGCCGGTTGACACAGCCGAGCGCCAAGAGGGAGGGGATGGTTTTGCCGGATGTTCCCTTGTCGGAGAGAATCACAATCCGCGCGCCGTGTGTGACCGCCTCGACGGCGGAATCGGCGAGCGCGTCCAACGCCGCTTCCAGGCCGTTTTCAAACGCCAGCGGAAGGGTGACGGCGGGATAGCCGCGTTCCTCCACTTGGGAAATCCGGACCAGCTCGTCCTCGGTGAGGATCGGGCGGCGCAGCTTGATGATGCGGGCGTGTTCCGGGGTCTCCTCCAGAATGTTGCCCCGGTTGCCGATATAGGTTGTGAGCGACATCACCAGTTCCTCCCGGATCGGGTCGATCGGGGGGTTGGTGACCTGCGCAAAGAGCTGGTGGAAGAAATCGAACAGCGGACGGGGCCTGGCCGAGAGGCAGGCGAGCGCCGCGTCATTCCCCATCGAGCCGACCGGTTCCTTCCCGGTTTTCGCCATCGGGGTGAGGATCATTTCAAGCTCCTCGTCCGTATAGCCGAAACGGCGTTGCTGCGCGGTGAGGTCATCCGGGACACGGGAGGGGACGATCTCGGTGAAGAGGCCCTGGATCGGGATGCGGTTCTCCTCCACCCAGCGGCGGTAGGGCCGGCGGCGCGCGTAGGTGGTTTTGATTTCCGAGTCCTCCAGTAGCCGGTGGTTGGGGAGATCGAGGTAGACCATCGAGCCGGGTTTCAGGCGGCCGCGCCGGACGATCGATTCGGGCGGGAGGTCAATCACGCCGGTTTCCGAGGCGAGGATGAAGGTATTGGAGGCGGTGAGGGTCCAGCGGGCGGGGCGGAGCCCGTTCCGGTCGAGCGCGGCGCCGGCGGTGATGCCGTCGGTGAAGGCGACGGCGGCGGGNNTCCCACGGCTCCATCAGCGCGGAGTGATATTCGTAGAATCCACGTACGTCATGGCCCATGTGGTATTTGGCGCCCCAGGCCTGCGGCATCAGCATCAGCATCGCATGGGCGGGATCGCGCCCTGCATCGACCAGCAGCTCGAAGAGGTTGTCGAGCGAGGCGGAATCGGACTGCCCCGGACGGATGACCGGCAGGCACTTCGCGATGTCGGGACCGAAGGCCGGCGTGGCGAGGGAACGTTCCCGGGCTTTGAGTGCGTTGAGGTTCCCCTTGAGGGTGTTGATCTCGCCGTTGTGCGCCAGCATCCGGAACGGGTGGGCGAGTTCCCAGGTCGGGAAGGTGTTGGTCGAATAGCGCTGATGGACCAAGGCGATGGCGGAGATGAAATCCGTATCCGCCAGATCGGGATAGAATCGCTCGACCTGTGTCGCGAGCAACAGGCCTTTGTAGACGATGGTCCGGGCCGAGAGCGAGCAGATGTAGCCGTTGGCGAGCCGTTTCTCCATCTCCCGCCGGATGCGGTAGAGCGTCCGTTCGTCGTTCCCGCTCAAGAAGAGCTGACGGATGCGCGGCATCGTTTCCCGGGCGGTCCGGCCGATCGCTTCGGGCTGGCAGGGGACCTCCCGCCATGCGATGACGGCGGCTCCGTTCTCCCGTGCGACGGTTTCCAGCCCCTCTTCTTCCCCTTCGGCGCCGAAGAGCATGGCGATGGCGTACTCACCCTTGGGGGGAAGGCCGGGAATCCGCTTGCGGAAAAAGCCGTCGGGGATCTGGAGCAGTAAACCGGCGCCGTCGCCCGTTTCGGGGTCATTCCCCGTCGCGCCGCGGTGCATCAACCGTTTGAGGACGGTGAGACCGTTGACGACAATTTCCCGCGAGGCGCGATTGTCAAGGTTCGCGATCAGTCCGACGCCACAGGCGTCATGTTCAAACGCCGGATCGTAAAGACCGGCAGATGTGTTGCTCTTCATGGTGGAAATCCTTTTCGGGACGCACTAGCAGACTCTGTGCCAAGCGGTACGGGGACGGGGACAGGCCGAATCCGGAGGGGGAATGAGCGGGATTGAAACAACAGAAAATGTAAAGTTCCTCCTTGCATTTTACATAAAATGTGATACGTTACAGAAATTTGTAAAGCGAAATGGCGTTCGGGGGGCCGATTCGGGCGTTTCGGCCCCCTTGGCACTTTTCTTGCTTTCAAAAAATGGTCGCGCAAGAGACTGCGCGGAGGAAACACGAAAGAAGAGAAAATGGGCAAATACGTTGATCAGGTGTTGAAAGAGGTCCGGGCGAAGAACTCGGCGGAACCGGAATTCCTGCAGGCGGTCGAAGAGGTTTTGACGACGCTCGATCCCGTGCTGAAAGCGAATCCCCAGTATCAGCAGGCGGCGATTCTTGAGCGCATGGTTGAGCCGGAGCGGGTGATCATCTTCCGCGTGCCGTGGGTGGATGACAAGGGTATCGTCCGGGTGAACCGCGGGTTCCGGATTCAGATGAACAGCGCGATCGGTCCCTACAAGGGGGGCCTGCGTTTCGATCCGACGGTGAATTTGGGCGTCTTGAAGTTCCTCGCGTTTGAGCAGGTCTTCAAAAACTCCCTCACGACGTTGCCGATGGGCGGCGGCAAGGGCGGTTCGGACTTCAATCCCAAGCAGAGTCCGCACACGCCGGGACAGCGGTGCAGCGATGCCGAGGTGATGCGGTTCTGCCAGAGCTTCATGACGGAACTGTACCGGCATGTCGGGCCGGATACGGATGTGCCGGCGGGCGACATGAATGTGGGCGGCCGTGAGATCGGCTACCTGTTCGGCCAGTACAAGCGTATTGTGAACGAGTGGAGCGGGGTGCTCACCGGCAAGGCGCTCTCCTTTGGCGGTTCGCTGATCCGGCCGGAGGCCACGGGATATGGCGATGTCTACTTCGCCGAGAACATGCTGGCCGTCAAGAAGCAGACGTTCGAAGGCAAAGTCTGTGTGATTTCCGGTTCGGGCAATGTGGCCTCCTACGCCGCCGAGAAGCTGATCCAGCTGGGCGCGAAGGTGGTGACGCTTTCCGACCGTTCGGGCACGCTGGTGGTCGAGAGCGGCTACACGCCGGAGATGTTGGCCGAGGTGATGGAGTTGAAGACCGTCAAGCGCGGCGAGCTTTCCGAGCTGTCGTTCAAGGGCGCGAAGTTCGCGGCGAAGAAGAATCCGTGGCAGCTCGTGAAGAAGTACGATGCGGCGCTGCCGTGTTCGCGGCAGAACGAGTTGGACGGGAAAGACGCGGCGTTCATGCTCAAGGCGGGCTGCACGCTGGTCGCCGAGGGCGCGAATATGCCCTCCACCCCGGATGCCATCAAGCAGTTCGTTGACGCGAAGATCATGTACGCGCCGGGCAAGGCCTCCAACGCGGGCGGTGTGGCGACCTCGGGTCTTGAGATGTCGCAGAACTCCGAGCGTCTCTCCTGGACGCGCGAAGAGGTTGACGCCAAACTCAAGGGTATCATGAAGGCGATTCATGACAACGCTTGGGAAGCGGCTGCCAAGTATGGCCACAAGGGCAATTATGTGATGGGCGCGAATATCGCCGGCTTCACGAAGGTCGCCGATGCGATGGTCGCGCAGGGTGTTGTGTAGAAAGGACGGGGCCTCTGGTGGCCCCGAATCCCGCCCGAGGTGCCGCGCCGTTCGCGCGGCGCTATTCGGGAAGGGGGTTTCCGTGGCCCCGAATCCCATTTAAGGTGCCGCGCCGCAGATGGCGCGGCCCGTTTTGATTATGAATGCGAAGGTTTCGTCGGAACTTGCGGTATTGAGGGAAATCACATCGGCGGTAGTGAATGAACGGGATGTCCGGAAACTGCTGGAGATGGTGATCGAGATTTTGGATCGCAGCATGGGCATGTTGCGCGGAACCTTCACGCTTCTGGAAGGGGACGAACTCCGGATTGAAGCGTCGTCGCGGAAGCTGAACGCCGAGGAGCGGGCGTTGGGCCGGTACCGGCTGGGTGAGGGTATCACCGGGCTGGTGGCGAAAACCGGTAAGTCGGAGATCGTGCCGGATGTCCGGAAGGATGGCCGGTTCCTCAACCGGACCGGTGTCAGGAAAGTGGATGAGCCGCTTTCGTTCGTCTGTGTCCCGCTGATCCGCCACGGGCAGGTGATCGGGACGCTCTCGGTGGACCGCGAGATGCGCGGCCGGGGTGAGACCGCCTCCCTTGCGAAGGACGTGGCGCTTCTGGAGATCATCGCCAACATCACCGCCGAGGCCGCGGCGATCTGCCGCGAGGAGTGCGCCGAGCACGACGCGCTGGTCGAGGAGAACCGGAAACTGCGCGATATGCTCACCGGCGAGACGGGAAAGCTCATCGGCGAGTGCCGGGAGATGCGCGCGGTCTATGAGCAGATCCGCCAGGTGGCGCCCAGCGAGGCGACGGTTTTGATCCGGGGGGCGAGCGGGACCGGCAAGGAGCTGGTTGCCCGCGCAATCCAAAGTCTTTCGGGCCGCAAGGATAAGCCCTTCGTGGTGCTGAATTGCGCGGCGCTGCCGGAGATGCTGGTGGAGTCGGAGCTTTTCGGCCATGAGAAGGGGGCTTTCACAGATGCCCGCGAGCGCCGGATCGGCCGGGCGGAGGCCGCCAACGGCGGCACGCTCTTTTTGGACGAGATCGGCGATCTGCCCATTCCGGTCCAGGTGAAACTGTTACGCTTCCTTCAGGAACGCACCTTTTCGCGCGTCGGATCCAACGAGGAACTTAAAAGCGATGTCCGGTTCATTGCCGCGACCAGCCGGAACCTTGAGGAGCTGATGGCGAAGAAACTTTTCCGCGAGGACCTCTATTACCGGCTTCAGGTTTTCCCGATCTCTTTGCCGAATCTCTCGCATCGGACGGGTGACATCATCCTGCTCGCCCAGCATTTCCTTTCGAAGATGTGCGTCAAGTACGGGAAGAAGATCACGCGGATCTCCTCGCCGGCCCTGAATATGATGCAGGCCTACGCCTGGCCCGGCAATGTCCGCGAGTTGGAGAACTGCATGGAGCGCGCGGTGCTGACCGCGACGGATGACTGCATCCACAGCTATAACCTCCCGCCGGTGATGCAGACTTCGGAATTCGCCGAAGACCCGTTCCATCCCGATGTCTCCCTCCCGCTCAGCGCGCAGCTGGCGGCGTTCGAGAAACGGATTCTTGAGAACGCCATCAAGCGCCACAACGGGAATCGGTCAGCCGCCGGCAGGGAACTCGGCATCTCGCCCCGGATGATGAACTACCGGCTCAACAAGCTCGGCATCGCGTAATACGGCTTCCGCTTACACAGGACGGAAGAGCGCGGGGCCTTGCTTTACAGGCGATGTAAAGCCCATCTCCGTCCCGCCGCGATTTTGCACGGTTGCGGCGGTTTGGCATGGTCCATGCCGATAGATTCCCGACGACCGCCACGGAAGATCCGGGCGGCAGGACGAAAGGAATCACATGAGCAATTGTGCGCGATTGGCCGCTACGAAGAGCGTGGCTTCATTGAAAACCCCGGCGCCGCATCCGGCTGCGGCGGTTGAAGATATCGGTTACGCGGATGATGTCTTTACCCGCGAGACGATGAAGAAGTATCTCTCGAAAGAGACGTGCAAACGGTTGCTGGCGACCATCGACGGCGGCCAGCCGTTGGATCCCTCAATCGCCGGCGAGGTCGCCCACGCGATGCGCCATTGGGCGATGGACCGCGGCGCGACGCACTATACCCACTGGTTCCTGCCGCTCACCGGATCGACGGCGGAGAAGCATGACGCTTTTTTGGAGATCAAGGATGGGCAGCCGGTCCAATCTTTTTCCGGCAAGAATCTGATCGTTGGCGAACCGGATGCGTCCAGTTTTCCGTCGGGCGGGATTCGTTCGACGTTCGAGGCGCGCGGGTATACGGCGTGGGATCCGACATCCCCGGCCTTTATCCGGCGGCACGGCAACGGCGCGACGCTCTGCATTCCGACCGCCTTCTGCGCCTACACCGGCGAGGCGCTTGACAAGAAAACCCCGCTCCTGCGCTCCATGCAGGCACTCTCCGTCGCCACCAAACGGCTGATGAAGTGCTTCGGCAAGGGTGACGAGCGGGTGACCATCACCTTGGGGCCGGAACAGGAGTACTTTCTGGTCGATAAGCATTTCTATCTCGCGCGGCCTGATCTAGTGATGACCGGTCGGACCCTTTTCGGCGCGCCTTCCGCCAAGCACCAGCAGCTGGAGGACCACTATTTCGGCACGATCAAGGCTCGGATCCTGAACTTCATGAGCGAGGTGACGAAAGAGCTGTGGCAGCTCGGCATTCCCGCGAAAACCCGCCACAACGAGGTCGCCCCGGCGCAGTTTGAACTCGCGCCGATGTTCGAGGAGCTGAATCTGAGCTGCGACCACAACATGCTGGTGATGGAGGTGTTGCGCCAGGTCGCCGACCGGAACGGGTTGGTCTGCCTGCTGCACGAAAAGCCGTTCGCGGGGATCAACGGTTCCGGCAAGCACAACAACTGGTCGGTCGCCTATGGTGACACCAATCTGTTGAATCCCGGCAACGATCCGCACCAGAACGCGATCTTCCTGACGACGCTCTGTGCGGTGATTGAGGCGGTCGATAAGCATGCGGATCTCATCCGCGCGTCGGTCGCCAGCGCCGGCAACGACCACCGGCTTGGCGCGAACGAGGCGCCGCCCGCGGTGATTTCGATCTATCTGGGTGACCAGCTTGCGGATGTGATCGCGCAGCTGGAGATCGGCGAGCCGAAGCACTCGAAACACTCCGGCACGCTCAAGATCGGCGTGGATACGTTGCCGCCGCTTCCCCAGGACGCGACGGACCGCAACCGCACCTCCCCATTCGCCTTCACCGGCAACAAGTTCGAGTTCCGGGCACCCGGCTCGTCCGCCTCGTGCGCGGGTCCGAACATCGTGCTCAACACGGTGGTCGCGGAGGCGTTCAACCGGATCGCCGGGGAACTGGAGAAGTCCGGGACCGTGGGCAAGGCCGAACCGGGCAAACACACCCAAGCTTTCCACTCGGCGCTTCAGAAGATTCTGCAGGAGATCGTGAAATCGCATAAGCGCGTCCTGTTCAACGGTGACGGCTACAATTCGGAGTGGTTGGATGAGGCGGCGAAACGGGGTCTTCCGAACGCCGTGAACACGTTGGATGCCCTGAAGGCCCTCGTGAAGCCGGAGAACATCCGGATGTTCGAGAAGGCGGGGGTGTTCAGCGCCCGGGAACTCGCGTCGCGCCATGAGATCGCGCTGGAGGATTACCGTACCAAGGTGGTGATCGAGGGCAATTGCGCGCTGGATATGGCCAAGACGCTGATCATGCCGGCGGTGAAGGCGGAATACCGCGAAACGTTGGCGGCATATGCCGAGGCGGGCAAGAGCGAGATTGTGTCGGGAACGGTCGCGCTCCAGGACGATCTGGTGAAACTCGGCGCGGGACTTGACGCCATCCGGTCCTATTGCATCGAATTGGAGGAGGCGATCGGGAAGGCCGATTCCCAGGAGATCATCGCGACGATGACCGCGCTTCGGGCTGTCGTCGACCAGTTGGAGAAGATCGTCGCGGATGACAAGTGGCCGCTTCCCAAATACCGGGAGATGCTGTTCCTGTATTAACGGTTGAGGGTTGTGTGTTGGGGGTTGGGCGACCAACCCCTGACCACCAGACTCATCATGTCGGATGCGGTTAAACATGAGTGCGCGGTGGCGATGGTTCGGCTGTTGAAGCCGGAGGTGGCTTCGACAGTCGGCCTCGCGCGGCTGGTGCTTCTGCTGGAGAAGCAGCACAACCGGGGACAGGACGGGGCGGGAATGGCGGTGTTCCGTTCCGAACCCGTGCCGGGCGAGCCCGCGTATCGGGTCGTCAAATCGGCGGCGGCGAATCCGCTCGCCGATCTGCTTGCCCGCAGCGCCCGGATCTGTGACGGGTTTGATGCGCGCGGCTTTCTTGGCCATCTCCGGTACGCGACCTTCGGCAAAGGGGACGAACGGTTCTGCCATCCGTTCGTCCATGCCTCGCCCCGTCTGCGGCGGACACTGTTTCTGGCGGGCAATTTCAATCTCACCAATACCCGCGATCTGTTCGATGCCTATGTCCGGCTCGGCAAGCATCCCGATTCCGATTCCGACGGTTATCTGATCACCGAATGGCTCGCCTCGGAGATGCTTCATGCCGAGATGCGCGGGATCGACGGGCGGGATGATGTGTTGGCCGCCGCGCTCCAGGCGGTTTTGGCGCGGATGGACGGCGCCTATACCCTCTGCGGCATGACCGGCGACGGATGGTGTTTCGCCGTCCGGGATCCGCACGGGATCCGGCCGGGATTCTACTGCATCCGGGCGGACGCCGTTTCGGTCGCCTCGGAACGTCCCGCGATCCAAGCGGCGTTTGATTGCGGCACGGATGAGGTGTGCGAACTGGAACCGGGTGTTGCGATGCTGGTCTCCCCTGAAGGGCGGATCACGTTCAGGTGCATCTGTCCTCCGGCCGTGAAACGGAGTTGCGTCTTCGAACGCATCTACTTCTCACGCGCGAACGATGCCGGGATTCACCGTGAACGAAAGGCGTTGGGTGCGGCGCTGGCCAAACCGATTTTGGAGGCGGTTGACTACGATTTGGAACACACGTTCTTCAGTTACATCCCCAATTCGGCGCAAGTCGCATTCCATGGGCTTCTGGAGGCGCTTTGGACCGAGGGGCTTGCGGAGGGCCATCCTGTCCGGTTCGGGCAGATTGCGGTGAAGGACGCAAAATTCAGGACCTTCATCGCCGATGCCGCCGCACGGGAGGAGTTCTACAAACACGTCTACGATGTCACGTACGGGCTTCTCCGTCCGGGGGAGGATACGCTGGTTGTCCTTGATGATTCGATCGTCCGGGGCAACACGATGAAAAACGCGATCCTGCCGATGCTGGACCGGTTGCGGCCCAAGAAAATCATCGTCGCCTCCTCCGCCCCCCCGATCTGCTATCCCGACTGCTACGGGATCGACATGTCGTCGTTGGGGGAGCTGGTTGCGTTCCGGGCCTTGATGCGCCTGCGGAACGACGACGCGCCCAAGACGCCCGCGGCGCTGCGCGCCGCATACGCGGCATTTCCGCTGAAGGTGCTGTCGGAGGCAATCGCCCGGCTGTTGACGCCGGACGGGATGCGCGCGGACGTGGCGGTGATCTTCCAGTCGGTTGACGCGCTACACGCCGCCTGTCCCGATTCTGCCGGCGACTGGTACTTTACGGGCGATTATCCCACGCCGGGTGGTGAGCGCGTGCTCGCCCGGGCGATTGAGAATGTTCTTGCCCATCGCGAGGGCAGATCGTATTGAAGCCCCCCGCCCGCCTCCCGTCCCGCTTCTCAACGCTCAACCCTCAACTGCCCCCGCTCACATGGGCGGGGGCTTTTACACCTTTTGTTCAATGCGTACCCGACTTTTACAAAATGTGTCGGGTCCGGATACGTGTCAGGGGATGTTTGGCCGTTTGGATTCCATTGGCATGTTCTTTGCTCTATCGGTTTGGAGTCAAGCGGATATGGATGAGCAGGAATTTGTGGCGAAGTGGCAGGCGGAACGGACACGCGGGGCGTTTCTGGCGCTGGCGGATGGAGCGGTCTTTCGCGGGGTCCCTTTCGGCGCGCGGATTGACCGGTTGGGCGAGGCGGTTTTCAACACCGGTATGAGCGGGTATCAAGAGATCCTTACTGATCCCTCCTATGCGGGGCAGTGTGTGGTTCTGACCGCTTCGGAGATTGGAAACTATGGCGTTAATCCCGAAGATGTCGAATCGCGGGGACTCTTTCTCTCCGGGCTGGTGGTGAACGATCTCTCGGAACCGTCGAACTGGCGCGCGACCGGTTCGCTGGACGGTTATCTCCAGGCGAACGGTGTGCCGGGGATCCGGGCGGTCGATACGAGGGCGCTGACGGTTCATTTGCGCGATCACGGCAGCCAGCGGGCCTATCTGCATGTCTCGGACGAGCCGGTTTCGCCGGAGGAGGGGGTTGCGCGGGCGCGGGCATGGGAAGGCCTTGACGGACAGGATTACGCGGCGAAGGTCACCTGCGATACGGCGTATGTGTTCAATCCAGAAACGGCGTCCGCGAAGCGGATCGTCTGTTACGATTTCGGGGTGAAGACGAATATTCTCCGCAATCTGGCGGCGTTCGCCCAGGTGACGGTTGTGCCGGCCGCGACACCCGCCGAAGCGGTTCTGGCGCACCATCCGGACGGGGTTTTCCTTTCCAACGGGCCGGCTGACCCGGCGGCGGTCACCTATGCGGTCGAGAACATCCGGGTGTTGCTGGGGAAGGTTCCGATCATGGGAATCTGTCTGGGGCACCAGCTGCTTGCGATCGCCTGCGGGGCGAAAACCGGTCGGCTCCGGTTTGGGCATCACGGCTGTAACCATCCGGTGAAACGGCTGGAGACCGGTAAGGTCGAGATCACCAGCCAGAACCACAACTTCGCGGTCGGTGTCGAGTCGTTGCCGGCGTGCCTTGAGGTGACCCATCTCAATCTCAACGACGGGACGATCGAGGGTGTGCGGCACAAAACCCTTCCGGCGTTCTCGGTGCAGTACCATCCCGAAGCCTCTCCCGGTCCGCATGATTCCGTTTATCTGTTCGACCAGTTCAAAGCCATGATCTGAATATGAAAAAACCGATCAAGTACGTTTTCATCACCGGCGGGGTGGTGAGTTCGCTCGGAAAGGGCGTGACGAGCGCGTCACTCGCGCTGTTGCTCAAGAGCCGGGGATATCGGGTCTTCATGCAGAAACTCGATCCCTATCTCAATGTCGATCCCGGTACGATGAGCCCCTATCAGCATGGTGAGGTCTTTGTGACCGATGACGGCGCGGAGACCGATCTGGATCTCGGCCACTATGAACGTTTCGCGGGGGTCACCTGTTCCAAGGCATCCAACTACACCTCGGGTCGGATCTATTCCGCCGTTCTGGCGCGGGAACGTGCCGGCGGCTATCTGGGCGGAACGGTCCAGGTGGTGCCGCACATCACGGACGAGATCAAGGCGGCGATCCGTTCGGCGGGCGAACACGATTGCGATATTGTTTTGTGCGAGATCGGCGGTGTCTCCGGTGACATCGAGTCGTTGCCGTTTCTGGAGGCCGCGCGCCAGTTCCGCTTCGAGGAGGGCACCGAGAACACCTGTTTCGTCCACCTGACGCTGGTGCCGTACCTGAAGGCGGCGGGGGAGCTGAAGACCAAGCCCTCCCAGCATTCGGTCGGTCAGCTCCGCGCGATCGGTATCATCCCCGATATCCTGGTTTGCCGGACCGAGATGACGATTCCCGAGGAACACCTCAACAAACTGGCGATGTTCTGTAATGTGAAGCGGGAGTGCGTGATCGAGGAGAAGGATGTGACCGATTCGGTCTATGCGGTCCCGCGCGAATTGCGGAAACAGGGCTTGGATGAGCAGGTGCTCCGCCAGTTGCGGCTGGATGTCTGGCCGATCAAGCACACGGTTTGGGATTCGTTGGTGAAGAAGGCAACCGAACCGAAACGGAGTTGCACCATCGCTTTGGTCGGGAAGTACATTTCAATCCGGGACGCCTACAAGAGTGTGCACGAGGCGCTTCAGCACGCCGGCATGGCCTATCGCGCGAAGGTGAATGTGCAGTGTCTGGAGGCGGAGGAGGTCGAGAAGAACCCGAAACTGCTGGCGGAGGCGGACGGTATCCTGGTGCCGGGCGGATTCGGTACGCGAGGGGTCGCCGGGAAGATCGCCGCGATCCGATGGGCGCGGGAGAAGAAGGTGCCTTTCCTCGGCATCTGCCTTGGGATGCAGTGCACCGTGATTGAATTCGCCCGCGACGTGCTTGGCTGGACGGATGCGAATTCAACTGAGTTTGACGAGGCGACCGCCCATCCGGTGATCGATTTGATGGAGGAGCAGCGGGGCATCACCGCCAAAGGCGGCACGATGCGCTTGGGGGCCTATCCGTGCGTGGTCAGAAAGGGGACGCTGGCGGCGCGGTTGTATAAGGCGCCGGAGATTTCGGAACGTCACCGGCACCGCTATGAGTTCGCCTACGGGACCGATCTGTGCAAGGCGATCGAGGCTGCCGGGCTGACGGTGTCGGGCACCTCACCCGACGGGAAACTCGTGGAGATCGTCGAGTTGCCGGATCATCCGTACTTCATCGCGGGGCAATTCCATCCGGAGTTCAAATCCCGGCCGACCGCCCCGCATCCGCTGTTCGCGGGTTTGGTCCGCGCGGCGCTGAAGACATAAGCGGCGGATACTCCGATTTCGCTTTCCCCTGCCCGAAGGCTGGACATTAGGGCTGGAAGATGGTATCTTCACAGTCATGAAAAAAATGTTAATGGTTTTGGGTGTGTTTTGTCTGGCGGTTCGTGTAAACGCCGACGGGGATTGGGTGAAGGCCGCTTTGGAGAAACGGGTGCTTCCCGCGCAGGCCACGCTCGCTTCGTATCAATGTGTCTCCAACGCGTTGGATGCGGCAGACCGGGCGGCGGACGCCGCCTGGTCGAAGCTCACCGATGAGGCGGCTTTTTTCGCCTATGGACGTACCCTCCGCGAGAAGATGACCAAGGCGGTGGGCGGGTTCCCCGCCACGCGCTGTCCGCTGAACGCGAAGACGGTGGAGACCGTGAACCGTGAGGGGTACCGGATCGAGAAGGTTCTGTTTGAAAGCTGGCCCGGTGTCCATGTGACCGCGCTGCTGTACCTGCCCGGCGAAACGGTGGCCAAAGCGCCTTATCCCGCGTTCATTGTGACCTGCGGCCACAGCGGGAACGGGAAGGGGATGGACGGATATCAGCGCGCGTGCGTGCAGGGTGTCAAGCAGGGCTTTGCGGCGCTGATCTATGATCCTTTCGATCAGGGCGAGCGGATGCAGATCCGCGGATGGGGAAGTTGCGGCGGACATAACCGGTTGGGCGCGTTAGGGGATCTGCTGGGGTGGAGCATGGCGAAGTTCCGCATCTGGGACGGTATGCGCGTGATCGATTACCTCCAATCCCGTCCCGATATCCGCGCGGACGCCATCGGTTACATGGGCAATTCGGGCGGAGGCACCGTGACCTCGCTGATGATGGCGCTGGAGCCGCGGATCAAGGCGGCGGCGCCCTCCTGCTATCTGAGTTCGCTGCGGGCGGTCTGTGCGGTGGGCGGTCCCCAGGATGCGGAGCAGAATGTCTTCGGCCAGCTGGCGTTTGGACTGAACCATGCCGGATACGTGCTGATGAACGCGCCGCTCCCGATCCGGATGCATTGCTGCCATTCGGATTTCTTCCCCTTCGCCGGATCGACGGAGACCTATCGCGTGGTTTCGGAGACGGTCAAACGGTTCGGTCTTTCGGAGCGTTACGGAATGACGGATGTGCCGGGACCGCACGGCTGGAAAGAGTCCACCCGCGCCTCATCGGTACAGTGGATGCGCCGCTGGCTGATGGATGACCGCACGGCATTGCCGATTGACGTGGCGGCCTGCCGCGCGCTGGACAAGGGCTTCTCAATCGGGGCGGTCGATCACGGGTTGGACAATCCCGCCTACAACGTGACCCCTGACGGGAAGGTGCTGTCGCTTCCCGGCGAGCGGATGGGATACGATGTGCTGAAGGAGGAGCTTGCGGCGGTTCTGAAAAATCGGAAACCGCTCTCGCCGGACGCACGCGCCGCCTGTGTGCGTTGCCATGCGGGCATCGCCGAACCGGGCAAAACAGGCGTGGCGGTGAAGGAGTTGGCGCGGGAAGAGGCGGACGGGGGAACCGTGACGCGGCTTGGCTTCACCTATCCGAACGGGCTGACGCTGCCTGGGGTTGTGTTCGAGCCGAAGCAACGGACCGGTGAGCCGGTGCTGGTGGTGGGGGATGCCGCGCGCACCGCCCTGTTGCCGCAAGTTCGGGCGGCGCTGGATGCGGGCCATCCCGTGATGGCGCTCGATCTGATCGCCACGGGCGAGATCGGCGGGCAGAAACACAAGTTTTATAACGCGCCGAATCCGGATGAGGAGGTTGCGGTTTCATTCTACCTGCTCGGTAAATCGCTGATCGGGGTTCGGGCGGAGGAGATCACCGACGGCTGCGCGTTCCTGAAAACGCGCTTTGGCGTGGTACCGCGCGTGGCCGCGGTCGGCCGCGCGGCGATCGCCGCCGCTCATGCGAAGGCGACCGCTTCGGGGTTGGTCGCGTCGGTCGAGGCGGTTACCCCGCCGCCTCCATGGCGGGAGATGGTGGAGAAATCCCTGTACTGCCCCTTCGCGAATGTGGTCCACGGTGCGTTGCGCGTCTACGATTGGACGGAGCTGTTACAGGAGTGAGGCGTCTAGCGTTTCTAGCATGTCTAGATACTCTAGAACAACTAGAACAACTGGAAACAACCGGAATGGGGATGCGGGAGTGTTGGAAATGAGAAGCGCTTGGATCATGTTGGCGGCGATAGCCGCGTTGTCGGGAACGGCGGCGGATGAGACGGTGCTGAAGCTGCCGGCCGATGGGAAGACGATGGTGACGGAGACGATCCAAAAAGAGATCGACCGTGTGTCTGCGGCGGGTGGCGGGACGATCCGTCTCCCGGAAGGGACCTACCTGACGGGCGGCATCTTCCTGAAGGACGGCGTTACGCTCCATCTTGACCGGGGGGCGACGCTGTTGGGGTCCACCAACCATTTGGACTACACCGGCCACAAGGCGGTGGTGGGCGCGGTGAACGCCAAGGGTGTCGCGCTCGAGGGCGAGGGGACGGTTGATGGCCGGGGATGGGGCGCGACTGTCGCGGAGAGCGCGCCGAACCGGTGGAAGATCGCCTTTTTCTACCGTTGCTCGGACGTGCGCGTGGAAGGGGTGACGTTGAAGGATCCGGCCAGCTGGACCTGTTACTTCAAGGAGTGCGAGGGGGTGTTGGCGCGGAAGGTCACGATCTCCAGCCTCGTGAATTTCAATAACGACGGCTTCGACATCGATGCGAAGCGGGTCCTGATCGAGGACTGCACGGTCGATTCGGACGACGACGCGATCTGCCTGAAGAGCGACAATCCCGATTTCATCCCCGAAGATATCGAGGTTCGGAACTGCCGGCTTTCGTCCAACTGTAACTTCATCAAATTCGGGACCGCCAGCCACGGCGGATTCAAGAATTGCCGGGTCCATCACTGCACGCTCGTGCCCGCCAGTGTCTCCCGTATCCGCGAATGGCGCGGACTGCCCGGGGTGACGGATTCGATTACCGGTTTGGCCGGCATCGCGCTGGAGATGGTCGATGGCGGCGTGATGGATGCGGTCCATGTCCACGACATCACGATGGAGGCGGGCGTGCAGACCCCCATCTTCATCCGGTTGGGAAAGCGCAAGACACACGGGATTGAGAGTTCGCTGAGGAATGTGCTGATCGAGAATGTGACCTGCAAAGCCGGGGCGAGCCTGATCGCCAGCTCCATCACGGGCGTTCCGGGGATGCGGCCGCAGAACATTACCCTCCGGAATCTTGATCTGACGGTCAAGGGCGGGGGACGGATCGCCAATGCGCGGGAGACGATCCCGGAGGTGGAGAAGGCCTATCCGGAGAACCGGATGTTCGGGAAGAAGATGCTTCCGGGTTACGGGTTCTACGTGCGCCATGCGGATGATGTCCGGTTTGAGCATGTCAAACTCCGGTATATGGACGGAAGGGAAGAGCGCGAGCCGGTTGTCCAGGATGACTGCACGGGCGTCGTGTTTACGGAATGTTCGTTCATGAAGCCCTGCAAACCGCTTCCCGCCGGGACAATCATCTGTGACGGGACCTATGCGGCGGGGCATCTGCAGGGGACGGCCACCGACGGTTCGGCCATCTATTGGCCTTTTACCGGGAAGATTGTGAAGACCGATCTGGAGGGGCATGTCCTCGCAGCAACGGACCAGCCGCAGCATCAGGGCGATCTCTGCGTGGTAAATGACACGCTGTATGTGGCGGTCAACCGGGGGCTTTTCAACAACGAAACCGGCGCGGTGAGCGAGGTGTGGTCGTATGCCACAAAGGATCTGTCGCTCAAGAACAAGTGGAAGGTGCCGGAACTGGTGCACGGTGCGGGCGGGATCACCTATCGTGACGGATTGTTCTATGTGGTGGGCGGGTTGCCGCCGACCCATACGCAAAACTACATCTACGCCTACACGCCCGATTTTCGGTTTGTGAAGCGGTATGTGCTGGAGACCGGTTACACCGTTCTGGGGATCCAGACGGCATCGTTTGAGCGAGGGTATTTCATTTTCGGGTGCTACCGCTCGAAGGAGTATCCCATCGCCACGCTGGTCTGTCCGCCTGACCTCGCCAGCTTCAAGGTGGTGGATACGCCGACCGATGTCGGGATGCTCGATCTGAACGGAAAACTCTACGGCGCCCGGACGGAACGGCTTCCGGGAAGCAAGGTTTGGTGTGGGTATCTGTTGCCGTTGAGCGGGTCGGATCCTCTGCCGGCCCAGTTGTCGGAACCGTAAACGGATGGGCTTGACGGCTGGGTTTTCCGGAAAGGGTAATCGATATGCGATGGTTGGTTTGCTCTCTTATGTTTGGCATGGCATGGGCGGTTGCCGCCGCGCCGATTCGTCTGGATGCGCCGTTGACGGCGTTGGATGGGAAGACGGTGATCATGGAGGAGAACGGCGATCCCAGTTTCGGGGTGGCGTTCGCCGAGGGATCGGTCGCGAAGGTGGTGATGACGAACGGGGCGGTCCATGTCCGCGACGGGAATATGCAGGTGGCGGGCCGCGGGACCGGGATTCTGGAACAGCGGGGCGGAACTGTGACGGTGGCGCATTGGTGCGTGATCGGCCGCTGGAAAGGCGCGAAGGGAACATACATCATCTCCGGGGGAACCTTCAACCAGTGGTTTGACGGCTTCGGGCTGGTGATCGGCGAAGAGGGTGACGGCACGGTGATCGTCCAGGGGGAGGGCGTCGCGAATCTCACCGGCGGTTTGTTTTTGAGCGGCGGGAAGGGCGGCGGTTCCGGCCGCGCGGTGGTCTCGCTGCGTAAGGGCGGTGTCATCAATACGCCCTCAGTGGGGACGCTGAGCGGGACGAATTCGCGTTTCGAGTTCGACGGGGGAACGTTGCGCGTCCGGGGTTCGGGACGGACCAACCTGTCGTTCATGCAGGGGCTGGCCGAGGCGGTGATTCTGCCAGGCGGCGCGATTATCGATACCGGGGATAACGAGGCCTTGATCTATCAGCCCCTTTCCGGCGAGGGGGGCATGGTGAAACGCGGAAAGGGGACGCTGATTCTCGCCGGAAAGAATCGGTATGGTGGGAAGACGGTGGTCGAAGAGGGGTTGTTGCGCTTTTCGGGAGATGAAAGCCTGCCGCAGGGTGTGTTGGAGGTGCGGCGCGGGGCGCGGATCGATTTCGGGGGGCGGACGGTCGCGGTCGACCGGATTACCGGCGATGGCGTGATCGCGGACTGTGTGCTGATGAACGCCGCCGGGAAGAAACGGCGGGTGGTGTTGGCGTCACTGGAGAATGATCCGACGTTTGAGGGAGGCTCGGAATGATGAGACGTGGGATACTTCTGGTTTCAGGCATGATGGCGTTGGCCGTCTCGGCGGAGCAGGTCCGGCGGCTGGACCATCCGGATGTGACGCGGGAGGGCGAGTGGCACGCGGAGGTCTCGGCGGACCACGGCGCGTATGGCGGGTGTGTCTGGTGCAGCGATCAGGTGGGCACGGCGATGGAGCTGGATTTCATCGGTACCTCGGTCCGGCTGGTCCATCGCACGGGGAAGGTCCAGTGGAGCTGGGGGGTCATTTACGAGGATTCCACATCGCCATTGGGGCTGATGGAGGTGTGGGTCGATGGGAAACGGCAAGGGGAGATCGATACCTCGCTCGGTGACGGTCAGACGCTGCTGGCGAAGGATCTGCCCTTCGGCGAACATGTGGTGCGGGTGGTGAATCTGGGCCGCTCCACCCGGAAGGGCGCTCCCGGAAAGGTCGCGTTGGCGGGTTTCAAAATTGATGCGGATACGGATCTGCAGCGGCGCGCGCAGACGGTTGAAGGCGGCCGGTATTGGCGCTATCAGGCGGTGCGGGCGGTGGCGCGGAACGATCAGGCGCGGGTGGAGGGTCTGGCCGCCGCATCGCGGGAGGTCGAGCGGCAGCTCGCGCCGCTCCGGCGGTTGCAGACGGAACCGCCCGATTGCCCGATGACGCGGAACGAGCGGAGCTACTGGAAACCCGATGCCGCGACGGCGGCGTATCTGGAACGGCTGAAGGGGTTGGGTCTGCCTGTCCGCCAGACGCTGGACGAGGCGGCGCATTTCCAGTGGGACCCGAATGAGAAGGTCTCCTATCGGCTGCTGCTGGATGATATCCGGCGTACGTCCGAACGGTGCCGTGACTTCTTCCAGGCCGAGACATTGCGGTTGCCGCCAATCGCCTTCACCACCGGCTCGCCGCTCCGGTCTGGCGCGACCCCCAATGCGATCTGGCAGTCCCTTCCGCATGACGGTCGCTGGGGTTGTTCCATCCGGATCATCGATCCCTCACGGCCCCAATACGCCGCGCGGGTGATCTTCGAGGAACCGGACTCCATCATTTTTGATCTGGTTCCCTCCTTCGACGCGACGAAACTCTATTTCTCGATGCGGCGGCACCGGGGACCGTGCTGGCACATCTACGAGATCGGGACGGACGGCAAGGGATTGCGGCAGTTGACGGAGGGGGAGTCTCATAACGTGAGTCCCGCCTGCCTGCCGAGTGGGAAGATCGCCTTTATCTCCAGCCGGCACCGCGGAACCCATACGGTCTGCCAATCGGGCCCCTCCACGCAGCTTCATGTGATGGATGGCGACGGCGGCAATGTCCGCCGGTTGAGTTCCAACACCCTTTCCGATTTCTATTTGTCGACCCTGCGGGACGGACGGCTGCTCTACACCCGCTGGGAGTATGTCGATGTGAACCTGACCTATCGCCAAAGCCTCTGGACGCAGTATCCCGACGGGCGGCAGTTCGCCCTCTGGTTCGGAAACCTCACGCTTGATCCGGCCTCCTTCTCCCAGGCGCGCGAGATCCCCGGACGGTACAGCGTGGTGGCCGCCTTCACCTCGCATCACCATACCCCGCGTGGGGCGATCGGCATCATCTCCAACCGGATGGGGCCTGAGGCGCCGAACGGCACGGGATTCCGGACGATCACCCGCGAATTCCCGGCGATTCTGGACCGCGATCTCTTCTGGGGTTACTGCGCGCCCTATCCCGTCACGGGAAGCCAGTTCCTGGTGGCGTATGGCGGGGGAGGGCTGAACCGTTTCCGGATTCAGCTTCTGGATGAGATGGACAACGCGGTGACGGTTTACGAGGATCCCGTGACCAGCTGCTTCAACCCGGTTCCGCTCCGGCCCGTGCCGCCGCCCGCCGCGATTCCCGACCAGTTCGTGGAGAATCCGCCGACGCTGACGGTCGAGGCCGCTCCGCCCGGCCAGCCGGAACGGGAAACCGTCCCGCTGGGGCGGCTGATGGTTTCGGATGTCCGTCAGGGGTTCGCTTCCGCCTTGCCGGATGGGGAGATCCGTTTCATCCGTATCATGGAGCAGCTGCCCAAGACGATGAACCGCACATGGAACTTCATCATGGATCAGGGGCCGCTGATGAGCGCGTCCACCTACTATGCGAAACGGGTGTGGGGCTATGTGCCGGTCGAGGCGGACGGTTCCGCCTATTTCGAGGCGCCGGCTCTGAAAGAGATCTACCTCCAGCTCTGCGACGCCGAGGGGCGCGAGGTGCAGCGGATGACATCCGCCATCAACCTGATGCCCGGCGAGACGCAGAGCTGTGTCGGGTGCCACGAGAACCGCCAGGCCTCCGGCATGCCGCTGACCTCCAAGGCCGCGCACCGACCGCCGACTCCGCTGAAGTTGCCCGAATGGGGAAACGCCGGCGTGTTGGATTACAACGTCGTGGTCCAGCCGGTCTTCGACCGCTATTGCGTCAAGTGCCACAGCGGGACAAATCCGCCCAAGGGGGTCTCCCTGACCGGCCATTACACCCGTTTCTTCAACATGTCGTATGACACGCTGACGACGCGGTTCAAGTCCGACAAGGTTTCCCGCGCCTACTATACCGGCGATTCGGAGCAGAAGCCGATGGTGCAGAGTTTTCATCTGCTTTACGGTATCATGGATCCGCTCAAGGCGAAACAGAGCGGCTCCTTCGCGAGCCGCCTGCCGGACTTCCTGAAAAAGGAACACTGCAAGGTGGACATTCCCCTCGCCGACCGTCGGAAGGTTTACGAATGGATCGACGCGATGATCCCGTATTATCCCACATCGGATTACGCGCACTTGCGCGGCAAGTCCAACCGTGACAAGTGGGGCGATAAGGATTCCACCGAGCTTCTGCCGTGGTTCACCCAGCGGTTTAATCCCCTTTATGAAAAGTCGTGCGCCAGTTGCCACGGGCCGATCCGCCACGACACCTACGATCCCCAACAGCAGTGGATGTGGCTGGACCTGACCCAGGCGGAATGGAGTCCGGCGTTGACCGCCCATCTGCCGAAGGCGGCGGGCGGCCGCGGGCTGGCGGCAGAGAAGTTCGCCTTTTCGGGCAAGGATGATCCGGTCTACAAAGGCATGCTGGAGGCGATTCGTGAGGGCGGACGGGAGTCCTTGAAGACTCCTGAGGCCGACATGCCCGGTTTCGTAAACCGTTCGAAAGGGTTCGGCGAGTTTAAGTACAAGTGATCGCGGTCGCATTCCGCGCGACCGTGAGAGCTGGAATATTGTTCACGGAATCTCCCCCGCCTAAAGCCGAAAGAACGCCGATACCGTAAAAATCGAAAGGATCGGGGTTCGTGTTGATTTTCGCCGCAAAATATCGTATAAGTATCGTGAAAGTCTCGGTGGAGACCGCCCGTGACAGGGTGTGCGCGGGGACGGGACTGGATCGTGGGGAGGTCGAAGATGGATTTCGGAAGTCGGGATGCGATGATGCGGCGGATGGGCCGTATGGATCAGTTGGCGTCGATTCGCCGGTACCAGCTGGAGGACGGCAAGGGGCGCGGGATGCGCGCGTTCGAGGTGACGAACGGCAGCGGATTGTGTTTCACGGTTTATCCCGACAAGGGGTTGGATATCGGGCCGGCGCAGTTCAACGGGCTGCCTCTCACATGGATGACCCGTAACGGTGCGGTCGCGCCCGCTTTTTATGACGGGTCGGGGTTTGAGTGGCTGCGGACCTGGTCGGGCGGATTGGTCACGAGCTGCGGCTGGATCAACGTCGGGCCGCCTTGCGAGACGCCGGAGGGATCGAACGGGCTGCATGGCCGGATGGACCATACGCCGGCGGAGGAGGTCAACACCCGTTGCGCCTGGCAGGATGACGGGCGGTATCAGCTGGAGATCACCGGTACGGTCGTCCACGGCCGGGTCTTCGGCGAGCATCTGGTCACCTCCCGGCGTATCCGGACCTGGCTGGGCGAACCGGTGATCGAACTGCTGGACCGGACCGAGAATCGCGGCTATTCGACTATGCCGCTGATGCAGCTGTATCACATGAACTTCGGCTGGCCGCTGGTCGACGAAGGGGCGACGCTGGTCGCGCCGGAGCATTCCGTCACGCCGCAGAATCCCTATTGCGCCGAACATCTCGCGGAGTGGATGAAGATGTCCGCGCCGATTCCCGGTTTCGCGGAACAGGTCTTCTACCACGATCTTCCGGAAAATTCTGACGGGTTGGCGGCGATGCGTATTCTGAATCCGTCGCGCGGGTTGGCGGTGGACGTCTCGTTCCGCAAGCGGGAACTCCCGTATCTGATCCAGTGGAAGATGATGGGGGAGGGAGAGTATGTGACGGGGTTGGAACCGGCGAACTGCTATCCCGAAGGCCAGCCCGCGAATGACAAGCGCGGTATCCTGAGACGGATCGAACCGGGTGAAACGGTCGAGACCGTGATCCGCGTGGCGGTCGCGAAAGTCTAGGATGGATGCGCAGTCGTTGATTCAGGATTTGGCGGTGATCATGGTCCTTGTGGCCGTGGTCTCCAGCGTCTTTACCCGCTTGGGATGGCCGAAGGTGATCGGTTACATTCTGGCGGGTACGCTGGCGGGAAAGTATACCTTGGGCGGTTCGTTCATCGTGAACGAGCGGAGTATCGACGTGCTGGGGCAGCTGGGGGTCATCTTCCTGATGTTCTCACTCGGTATGGCCTTCAACATCGGGAAACTGCGGAAGGTGAGCCGCGTGGCGGCCCCGACAGCCCTGCTGGACATGGTGGTGATGGTCTGGGCGGGCCATTTCATCGGTGTCCGCGTTTTGGGATGGGGATCTGTCCAGAGTCTCTTTCTGGGAGCGGCGATCAGCGACTCCGCCACCACCCTTCTCGCCAAAACCATCAACGATATGGGTTGGGGGATGCGCCGCTTCACGAAGTATATCTTCGGCATCACGATCATGGAGGATATCTTCTGTATCGGTCTGATCGCCATCCTGACCGGATTCGCCGGCAGCGGCACCTTTAAACTCGCTGGATTCGCGCAATCCGTCGGCGGATTACTCCTTTTCCTGATGGGGGTGACGGTGATCGGAATCCTGCTGGTGCCGCGCTGTATCAACGCCGTTTCCCGGCTGAAGGATGATGATGCGTTGCTGTTGCTGGTTTTGGGGCTCTGTTTCCTGCTCTCGCTGATCGCCGAGAAGCTGAATTTCGGCTTGGCGCTCGGCGCCTTTCTCATGGGCGTGTTGGTGGCGGAGACGGAACCGCTCAAGCGGATCGAACGGCAGTGTAACCCGCTCAGGATCCTTTTCAGCGCGATTTTCTTCGTGACGATCGGCATGATGGTCGATCCCCACGCGCTCAAACTCCTGTGGCCGCAGATTCTGGGCATCACGCTACTGGTGGTGGTCGGGAAGAGCGTCAACTGCACGGTCGGCGCCCTCCTGACGGGACAGGATCTGAAGAACGCCATCCAGACGGGTGTCGGGTTGGCGCAGATCGGCGAGTTCGCCTATCTGGTCGCCCTCATCGGTATCTCGCTGAAGGTGGTCGGGAGCGAACTCTACCAGATCGCGATCGGGGTCTCTGTGCTGACGACCCTGCTGAATCCCTTCCTGATGCGCGCGTCCGATCCCTTGGCCGATTGGGTGGTGGCCCGGACACCGAAAGGCTGGCTCAATCTGCTCGATACTTATCACCGCTGGGTGGAGCGGTTCCAGCACGCCCCGACGCCGCCCGAGCAGATTCGGCAGCTGCGGTTCAACATCTGGCTGATCCTGATCAATCTCATGATCGTCGCGGTACACTATCTGGCGGCGGGTTTGCTGGCGCAGCTCAATTATTCGGTTGTGAACGACTGGGTGGAACTCCACAAGAAAACCCTCCTGTGGGTTGCCGCGAACATTCTGTCGGTACCGTGTTGCGTGCTGGTCTTCTATCGGGCGCGGAAGCTCGCTGACACGATGGCGGCGATCATGATTCCCGAACGGGTATGTGGGACAGGATGGGCCGAGGCGTTCAAACGCGTATTGCAAACCCTCTCCTCCTCCTTTTGGATCGCGATTCTCTTTTTCGAAGTCGCGATGCTCAGCGGTTCCATCATGCCGGAGTCCATCAGCGACCGGTTGATCATGGGGGTGGTCCTGTTGGTCTTGGCCGTGATGACGTTCAAACGTATCCGGCGGTTCGGGTCGGCCTCGTTGGCGAAGTTGCGCGACACGATGGCGAACGACCAGGAGTCGGTCTCCAATGAGTCGGCCGCCGAAATCCTCGACATCCACACCGAACGCATCCGGATCCCGCTCTTCGCGCGGGTGGACGGCCTCTCGCTGAAGGAGTTGCATCTGCGCAACCGGACCGGCGCCAGCGTGATCGGGATCGACCGGGGCGGGCGGTTCATTGTCAATCCCACAGCCGACGAAACCCTCCGGGCATCCGACCAGGTGATGCTCTTGGGCGACGAGACGCAAATCTCCGCCGCCCGCGCGATCTTCACCGAGGTTTAGGCGTCACTTCACCTTGACCGTCTCCGCCGTGGAGTGGGCGGTGAACTCCGGGGCGTACATGCACTGGATCGCCGCAAGACCGCCGACGAAGGTCCCGCGCTGCTGGACCCGGAAGGAGGTCTCCAGGACGAACTTGCCCTTGGGCAGGCGGTCGATGTAGTAGTGGGTCGCGGTGTCGCGGGTCGACTGGTAGTAGCCGATGCCGTCCTGCCAGCGGTAACGTGAGAGGACATCCTCCGGCTCGGCGCAGCTGGGGCGTTCGTCCTGGATGTGGACGTACTCCAGCACCCGGTCGCATGTCACGCTCAGCCGCGCGACCAGCTCGTCGCCGGGCTCCAGCACCCCCTCGATCGGCGCGAGGCGCGTGCCTTCGGGGGTGTGGAGCTTGCGGTAGTACCGCTTCTCGATCTTCAGCTCCTTCGGCTCGAAAGGCTGGACTTTCAGGACGTCTTCCAGGTAGGTCCAGTGGACCCCGCCCCAGGCGACGCCGCGAGGATCGGTGTTGGCAAAGGTGATCGTGCCCATCTCGGGCTTGATCGCCTCCGGCGCGTAGCGGTGGCGGTAGAAGCCGGTGCCCGCCTCGGCGTTGACGAC
>DBXN01000089.1:8494-9397 GCA_002309585.1 Verrucomicrobia bacterium UBA1211 | reverse complement strand
GGCGGAAGACCATGTAGTCGGTCAGGTAGCGCTTTTCGGTGACCCTGTTCGCCATTCCCTTGCCGTGGTAGCCGATGTGTCCGTCGGCGAGGCGGACCGAGAGGTAGGGCGCGATGGCGTTCGTCTCCGCCACGGCGAGGTGGAAGGTGAGGTCGCTGAACAACATCCCCTTATGATCGACGGTCGGATCCCATCGGATCATTTGACGGCCCGAAGGGTTGCAATAGTTGTCCCCGCCAAGCGACGCCTCGGAGACATACACCCTGTCCACGCCGTTCGAGGCGACCGCTTCCAGCCGGATGCAGCTCTCCGCCGGGGCGTCGGGGGGTGGGGTGATGGTGAAGGTGATGACCACATGACGGTCCCACGGCAACTGGGAGACGGCTGTCACATCCGAAATCGTATAGCCGCCGTTATTCGGCAACGCCGCCCGCGCGGCAATCGCGCAGCCCGCAAGCATCATGCACAAAAACGTTTTCATATTCAATTCTCCTTCTCTCGAAATGGTGCGTTTGTCCCTACTGAATATCCAGTGTCAGCGCGAGGCGGCAACCGGTGTTGTCGATCTCGCCGCCGCCGTTCGTGCGCTGGCCGAAACGGTAACCGGCGCGGCAGACCCGTTTCATGACGCCGGCGGCCCAGTAATGCGAACCGCGGCAGACGCGGTAGGGGTTGTCGTAGGTGGGGATCTCGCCGGTCGGATCGGTCGCGTCCTTGTGCAGGATGCGCGCGGAGAGGTCATCCGAGGGGAAGCTTCGCTGGAGCGTGGTGGTCCACTGGTGGCAGCAGCCGATCAGATCGTAGATCCCCCACGGGTTGGGTTTTTTGGAGCCGACGGGGAGTACCTTATCCGTATCGAACGCCGCATACTCCAGAATTTGATTCTGGAGGTTGCCGCTCTCC
>DBXN01000089.1:0-8429 GCA_002309585.1 Verrucomicrobia bacterium UBA1211 | reverse complement strand
CGCAGCCGGCCGATGAGGGAGTTGGCATCGACCGCGCGGTTAGTCGGGTAACAGTAGCCCGTCGAGGTGTCCTTCCCGCGCAGCCATTCGTAGGAGAGACCGCGGACGGGCACCTCGTTGGTGATGGCGAGGGAGTAGCCCAACCCGGCGTACTGCGCGCGCGTCAGCGGGAACACGCCCATGAAGAATCCCTTCGTGAGGCGGATGTCGGCCTGTTTCTCGATGTAGATGTCCGTCGCGTTCATCCCCAGTTCGGTCGCGCGCTGGGCGTCCGAACCGATCCGGAAGGTGTCCTTCCCGCCCGATATGTCCACCCAAGTGGACGAGACGGTGGAGGGGATGTAGCGGAAGGCCATGTGGGTGGTCTTGTAGGTGGTGGTGTTGACCTCGTTCGAGAAGGCGAGCGGCTTATAGCACCAGGCGCCGTCATCGAGCTTCACCACGAGGTAGCCGAGCGGCAAATCCTCCTCCACCGCCCGGATGGAGATCTTCACGTCCTCCATATCGTTTCCCGCGAACTGGGGCATCGGGTCCCAGACGATGCGTTTGCGCCCTTCGCCGAAGATGTAGGTGTCCGAGAGGGTCTCCGCGTCGAGTACGGTGGCGGTGCGGCCGACGGTGGCCGTCACCTCGATGCGCGCTCCGAGGCGCATCGACTGTTTTCCGGCCGGCTGCTTCACATCGAACTCCACGTCCACCTTCTGCTCCCACGGCCAGTGTTGGATCAGCGTCACATTTGAAAACTCGTATCCGTCCGCCCGCGCCAGCAGGGCGCCCGCAAGAAGAAAACCTGTCACGATCCGTTTCATTTCCATTCTCCTTTCGCCGGTTACCGCAGGATGAGCAAGGTGCCCTTCACGCTCTCGGTGGTGATCTCGCACTGCGCCAGCCGCACGTCGCCCTCATGGATGGATGCGAGGTAGACTGACTTGCCCAAATAGTCCTTCGGTACGGTCAGAAAACCGTAGGAATGGCCGATATAACCCTCCGGCGGCCCGATCAGGGGGAGGGCGGTGTCCTCCAGATTCTTCCACTGGATCCAGGTGATGATCGACGCGCCCCGGAACCAGTTCGCGTTGTAGGGGAAGGTGACGGGCAGCTCAAACGACTTCCACGCCATCGAATTTGTCTCGCACGCGCGGACATGCGGCGTGAACGACGCCTGCCGCACCTCGTAGGCCACCGTGCGCGAGGCGTTCCCGCTGTCGGCGGCGAATGAGAGCGTGACGTCCACGGAGGTGTCGCCGTCCGTCGCGAGGAGGTTCCCGATCTCCCAGGTGATGGAGGTTTCGGTGCGCCCGACGGTCCTGCTCAGAAGCGTGTCGCCCCCCGCCTTCTTGACGGTGAGGGTCGCCTGCTGGGCGTCGGCCGGTACCCACTCCCAACCCCAGTCCCAATCGAATGTCATCTCCTGCGAGGTGATGCGCCGCGGAATGTCGGTTTGCGCGTCGACGACGATGCCCGCCTGCAGGGTACAGGCTGCCGCCATCGCAATGGCTGTCACGATTGATCTCATCTCATCACTCCTTTCCCAAAATCCAGTATGACTAAAGTGTAGCACAAGGGGCGAGAAAAATCATTGTTTAGAGCAACCAAAAAAGTGTACAATTTTGACACTGACATGAGATGGCGCAGTGAGACGCTTCAGCCCTCAATCAACCGAAAGGCGTACACCATGACCGTGACCGAGAAACGAAAACTGCAGCGCGATTTCCTGCGGCGCGTGGGGCCGAACGCGGAGACGTTCAAGGCCCTGTTCGACACGTTGCCGGACGCGACGTTCTACATGATGGACGACCAGGACCGCATCATGGTCTACAACCGCCGCAACTGCGAGAACTCCAACATCCGCAACGAGATGGAGATTGTCGGCAGGAAGAGCTCCGAGGTTTTCCCCGCCGTCCTCGCGGAGGTGTACATGGCGCGCGACCGTGAAGTGCGCCGCACGGGCAAGCCTATCCTCAACCGTGTCTACGGGTACGGCGCGGACCGTTCCACCGACCTGCGGATCGTCAACATCTACCCGCTGCGGGACAGTAAGGGCAAGATCATCGGCACCGTCTGCCTCTACCGCACGGTCGCCTCCGCCGACTCGAAACCGGACTGGTACGGGGCGATCAAGAAGGCCGTCGCGCACATCGACGAGCACTTCTCCGAACCGCTCACCCTCCCCGATCTGGCCCGCGTCTCCGGCATGAGCGAGACCTCCTTCCGGCGCACCTTCAAGCAGGTGATGGAGATGACGCCCGGCAACTACATCGCCACCATCCGTATCAACCAGGCCCGCAAACTCCTGACAACGACCGGGATGAAGGTATCCGCCATCGCCGAGGCCTGCGGATTCTATGACCAGAGCCACTTTATCCGCACCTTCAAGCGCATCCGCCGCCAGACTCCCGCGCAATACCGCCGCGCCCATTTCTCAACGTGAGGCCCACCTTAATCTTTTATCTCACGCAGAGGCGCTGAGACGCGGAGATTCTGTATGCGCTGTGCTCTCAGTGACCCGTTCCCATTTTTGGGGTTTCCCCGGGGGGGGACGGCTCAGGTCTCTTATTTTCCACCTTCGCCCAAACCAAGAAGCGTACGCGACGAAACAATGGCATCGAAGAAGCCAAGGCTCCCCACGGCGGGATCAAGGTTACCGTCATACACGAGTGCGGTTCTTACGGATATGCCCTTGCGGATCGGAAGTCGCCGTATTTTCTCCGCCACCTCCCGCTCCACCTCCACGCCGATCTCGCGGCGGCGCTTGATCTCCACCACATACGCGGTTCTGGGCGTCTGCACAAGAAGGTCAATCTGGCAGCCGCCACCCTTGTCGGAACGGTTCGACCGAAACGGCGCGGCACTTGTCACGATGCCGGAACCGATACCGAGATGCGGAATCAACTCCGAAACGTTATTCAACACAAGATTTTCGAATTGAAGGCCAAGTATCGAATTCCATCCGGGCAAGGCGGATAGCGATACGAACCTGAATACGCCTTGGCGAATCTCATCGATGTGCGGTCTTATGAATTTCAGAAAGAATCGTGAGTAATTGTCTTTCAGTCTGTACTTGCCGCGCTTTGTGCGCCTGCCGGTAAGCGGATTCACGCCTCTGTCCGACGAGATGAAGCCCGCCGTAGACAACTCATACAACGCCTCCGTCAAATGCCCGTTGGCATGAACGCCCATGGCTTTTGCGATCTCATCCTCACCCATTCCGCCGTTCGCAAGCGACTCAAGAATCGAACGTTTGACCTCGGCCTTCACACCGAAGATCGAAGAAAAGATTTCGTTGAAGTCCTGAAACAACGTTCCGTTCGGCATGAAGCACAGCCGCCGTACATTTTCTTCAGCGGAGAGCGAGGGGTCTATCTCTTCGAGGTATTTGGGGACGCCGCCAGTCACGGAAAGGACATCCACAATTTCTTTTGTGTCAAGGCGTTCAGCCCTGCGTCCCCAGAACAACCTGGCCTCCGCCGGAACCAACTCACCGATGACATAGTCGCGCGAAAACCGCCCTACGAAGCCTGTGCTGTTGAGGATGTTTTTCTCAATCCACGCCGAAACAGACCCGCAAAGGATGAGGACAAGGTGGTCGTGCCGTTTGAAGTTTGCGTCCCATGCCGTCTTCAGGAATCCGGCGAATCCGGAATCGTAACCGCCCATCCATGAAATCTCGTCAAGCAGAACGACGGTACGCCCGTTTGACGGAATCGCCGCGTCGAGAAGCCGAAACGCCTGCATCCATGTTTCGGCCTTCACATCCGGGATGTTTGACTGCGCGGCAAGTTGTTCGACAAACGAGGCGAGCTGCGTCGCGTTGTTCACGCCCGCAGCCGGCGCTTGCCCGGAAATGGAAATGAACGTACAGGAACTGTTGGCCGCAAACTCCTCTATCGTACGGCTTTTACCGATCCTCCGCCGTCCGCGACAGGCTACAAGTGAAGCCGACTTCTTACGCCAAAGCGAAGCCAAGTCGTTCAGTATTTCTGTGCGTCCATAGAACATGGTATTTCCCCAAAACGGTGTGATTGTCCCATAACCCGTCCCTCATGTCAATTGAATATGGGCGGTAATGTCGGATTTCAAACATTACCGCCTGATTTGTGTTGGCCCATTTTGGGCGGTAATGTCGGATTTCAAACATTACCGCCCACTCATTTTTTCATTTTCTCCCACCCGTTTGGTTTCCCCGAAGGGGGTGCGGTTTTGGGCTTCGAGGCGGAGGAGGAGGGTGGATTCGGTGGCGGGGATCTCGAAGGTGAAGGAGGCGGCGGCGAGGCGCGGGGTCCGCGTCTCCAGCGGCGCGGCGGCGAGGAGGTCGCCGGCGGGGTTGCGGACGGTCAGGCGGCAGCCGCCGGTTCCGACCGATGCGGGGAGCCATTCGGCCATGCCGAGATTGCCGAAGCGGGCGCGGTAACGGCGTTTGCCGTGGGTGACGCCATCCGCCGTGACGGTATCGCACTCCGCGTCGAGGTATTTGGGCGGGTTGGTGCCGTCGCAGGGAACATTCCCGACGGCGGTCATCGGGCAGTCGGCGGAGGTCATCCCAAAGCCGTCCAACCGGATGCCGAGCAGCGCGCCCTTCCGTCGGGTTTTCCCGAACGCCTCCGCTCCCGCGTGGAAAGCTTCGTACCAATATCCGCCGGCGTGGGCGTCGCGGTCAAAGCGGGTCCAGTATTGCGGCTGGGGTTTGGGATATTCGCGGAAAAGCGGGGCGTAACGGCGGATCGTAGAGAAGGTGAGGCGTCCCCAGCCGTTCGGATCGATGATGCCGTAGTCGCTCTGTTCGCCGACCCGGTAACCGCCGGGCCACCACCACGGGGCCGTTCCGTTGGCGCCGGCGAAAAGGGCGATCTTGTAGAAACGTTCGTGGTACTCGTACTGCCTGGCGACAAGTTCAGCGGTGGATTCCAGTCGGTTGTTGTCCCAGACCGAGACGCCGAATTCCGACCAAATGATCGGCTTACCGCCGGTGGTCGCGTCAACGAACCGCGTGATCCAGCCGATGGCGTTCTCGCCCGCATCGCTGTTCGGGACGGAGTAACCCTCGGGACAGATGAAGTCGATGTGGCGGACCGGACCGGTCAGGGCGAAGTCGTAGGGCAGGGTATTGCCCTGCCGGAAGCTGATGAGGTGGTTCGGGTCCAGCTCGCGCAGTTCCCGCGTGGCGCGGTTCCAGAGGCGGCTGGTGAGGGTGTCCATGAAGCGGCGGTAGGCGGCCATCTGGATTCGCCAGGGACCGTCCTCTTTGAACCATGTGTCGGGCGGGCTGACCACCTCGCCTTGACTGTTCCGGCGCGCGGGCAGACCCCAATCCCGCTCCGCCCGTTCCACGGAGCCGTAGCGGTCGTTGATCCAGCCGCGCCATTCGGCATCCCACCGGCTCCGGGCCCGGTCATCCCGGAAGAGATGATTGCCGGGTTCCCAGATGGTGTCATAAGCGAAGAGCTGGGCGTTTCCGGGCAGGCGGGCGGCGGTGAGGAAGTCGGCCAGTTCTCGTCGCTTGAAATCGACCGGCGAGGCCGCCCCGTGGAAGAGGTTCACGTAGATGTTCCGCTTGCGGCAGCGGCGGAGGAAATCGACCAGATTCCGCGCGTGTTCCAGCGGCGGCGCCTGGATGCTGACCATGTTGATGCCGATCTCCGCCATCCGGTTCAGATCGTGATCGATCTGGGCGGGGGCGTAATAGCCGTCCCGCATCCATCCGGCCCAGAAGTCGGCGTCATTCATGCCCGCGATGTAACGCGGCCAGTAGTTGACGCCGATGGGCCGCCACGGTTTGCCGTGAAGCGTGAACTCGCCGCCCGACACGCGGATGAAGGCGTCCGGCGGGTCAGGGGTCGGGGCGAGGACCGCGAAGGTATGTTGGATCCATGCGGTGCGGGACGTGCCGCGTGACGGGTTGTCCAGCAGACGGATCGTGATCTGGTACTCGCCCGGTTTGAGTGGCTTCCCCCACTCAAACGAGAGAGTTTCGGCATCGGTCATTCGCCGCTCCACCGCGAAGGGTTCCTGCTGCCCGTCTTTGAAGAGTCTGAATTCGACTGTGACCGGTTCGGGTTTCCGCCCGGGGGGATGGAGGATTCGCGCCCCGATACGGACCGGCTCCTTTTTCCAATAGGTGAAACGGTCGGTACCCGCCTCATAGAGGATCGGCATTTCCAGCAGAATCCGCAGCGTTTCGGATAGACGGGCGAAGGTGTCGGGTTCCATGAGATTATCGGATCGCAGATAACGGTCGGTTCGATAGCCGAATCCCGCGAGGCGTCGCGCCGGTTGGCCGGGCCGTTGTTCCAGAAGAATCCATTCGGGGATGGAGAGGATGTCGGGGCGCATACGCGGGATGAACTTCTTTAAGGGAATGAAGCGCCATGGCGAGGCATTGCCGAAGCCCTCCCCTTCCGTTCGCGGGATGGCGCTGAATATGATCGAGCCGCCGTTTCTGGCGGAATAGAGTTTGTAGCGGGGGTAGACACCATCCTGCGACGGGAGGGGCTGGTCATCCGTCAGTTGGCCGGAGCCGAAGGGATTGCGGGCCGATCCGATGTCCCGCAACCGGACGGAGAGGGGGCGGCCGAGCATGGTCGGGGTGTGGGTCAGGGAGGTTCCGAAACCGATGCGGTCCGCCATCTTTGGGTTCAGCCGGTCACCGTGCTTTCCCCGATTGGGCGTAGGAGAATCGTGCCAATAATGAAACGCATCCAGCGTGAGGGTGTACCGTTTCCATCCGTCCTTAAGCGGGCAGGTGGCGATCCAGCGGCTGCCGTCCCTCTCGTTGATCTCGATTGAGAGAACGGTGTCGTAGTCGTTAGGCGTACCGGGCCGGGCGGAGAAGACGAAGAGGTCGTCGCCCTCTGCGAAGAGGCGCATACCTCTGGGCGAGAAGAAGTTGTCCCAGCCGTTCAGCTCGCCGAGCCGGAGCGCGAGCGCGCGATCCTCCGGCGAGAAGGTGAGGGAGGCGCCTTTGGGGGCATCGCCGTTGGAGGAGTGGATCCAGGCCGCGAGGGGGAAGTCGGGCGAGAGGGGCCAGGTGTGGTGGAGCGGCTCCGCCGCAAGGCGCTCGTCGATCATCGTCCGGGTCATCCACTTGCCGTCATGCCGGATGACGGGGTTGTCGAGGAGGGGACCGCCGATGAAGATCGCGGGTCCGCCCTCTTGGACAAAGGTGAGCGCGCGGCGGGCGATGGCGGGGCTGACCGTCTCGCACGCCGGCAGGATCAGGGCACGGTAACGGGCGGGGGAGAGGACGTCGCTTTCCGCCTCGTCCGCCCGGATCGGCCGGGGTTCCATGCCCGCGTCGCGCACGGTCTGGTGGAGGGCTTGGAGGAGGGTGCTGGTGTAGCCTGGAAGGGTCGGGTCATCCAAGATGGCGACCGGCTGGGCGTTCAGACGGCATAACGTCAGGAGGGATAATCCGATCAGGCGTATCGTTTTCATGCGGGGTGGTGTGTCAAGGGATACGGGTGAGGTGCATCGCGTCGATGTCCGGCAGCGGGTCGGCGTTGTTGAAGACCCGGATCGTGTTGACGCCTTTCTTCAGGGTGACCTGAAAGAGGGACGGGCGGTCCAAATCGTTGAGGCTCTTAAAGGGGGCGGCGGTTGCCGTGACAGGCGTTCCGCCGTTGACGCTGATGTTGACGGCGCGGGGGGTGTTGCAGAAGGTGTACAGCCGGATTTGGTAATTTCCGCCCGCGCTGTGGACGTTCTCCCAAACGAGATCGTTTCCGGGACGTCCGCCGAGTCCCGTCGCCACCCAGCCGCCGGAGGCCTCCCGCCTCTCCGCGTAATGCGCGCTCTTGACCCGCTTGGGGTCGCGGATTTCCTGATAGGTCGGGAGGAAGGCGGTTTCGCCCTCGTAGGTCACGCGTTCCAGACGCCGTTTGGCGTCGAGCCGGTAGAGGCGGGTTCCGTGGGCGGGGACCGTGGCGGTGATGGCGTCTGTCGGCGATTCCATCGCCTCGTCCGTGATCAGGTTCCGCATGGAGACATCGGCCAGATCAAGTGTCCGGAGTGGGACCGTGATCGTCTTCGNNCTCATCTCCGAGGTTGACGAATCCGACAACCCGTGCGGTGCCGAAGGGTTTCTCGATGTCCCGGACGAGAACATAGGCGTCGCCATCGCGCTCTACCACATAGGCCTGCGGCGCGGCGGTATCTTGGTCGAGCGCGATCAGACGGGGGTTTTTGAGCAGCGCGAGGGTCTTGGGTTTCGATTTGAGCGATTCCAGGTCACAGCCGATCAGCAGCGGTGAACTCATGAGGCACCAGACCGCGAAATGGGTCTGGTCCTCCTCATCGGAGAAGCCGCGACCGACCTCCAGCATATCCATGTCGTTATAAGCTCCGGGGGCGGCGTAGGCGGAGAGATAGAGGTTTTCGCGGATAATCGCCTTGACGCGGCCCCAGGTCGGGTTGATGTCGCCGCTGATCCGCCA
>DBXN01000122.1:92397-92985 GCA_002309585.1 Verrucomicrobia bacterium UBA1211 | reverse complement strand
GACGGGACCGGTGGGGTGGCGCAACACCTCGATGTCGTCAAAGTAGTAGATGGTATCGCTCTCGGTGATGGCGAGGCCGTAGGTGTGGAAGGTCCAGGACCAGGAGCTCTTTCCGCCGAGGGCGCGGGCGTCGGGGAAGGCGTGGGTCTGGACGGTCTCCGGAAACGGCTTTTTCTGTCCCCAGAAGTGGGAGGTGATGCCGTACCGTCCGCCGTGATTCGGATTCTTTGGGCCGTATCCGCCGTAGCACTCGATGATGTCCAGTTCGTCTGTGCCGGCTTTTTTGAGGGTTTCAAAATCGGGATCGTCCTGTGACTTGCCGATGGCGCCTTTCGTGAGGGTCCAGAACGCCCCCCACGATCCGGGCGCGGAGTGGGCGATCAGACGGCATTCGAAATAGGCGGGGATCGGCACGGAGACGCCGGTGCCATCCGCCCGGATGGAGGAGAGGATGCCGGTGCAGCCTTTGGTGTTCGGGGTTTTGCTGGCGTGGATCCGAAGGAAGGTGCCGCGCTGGCCGAAGGGATGGTCGGGACCGTCCGGATCGGAGAAGGGCCAGCCGCTGAAGTCGCCGCCGCCCGTCTTGTG
>DBXN01000122.1:91215-92312 GCA_002309585.1 Verrucomicrobia bacterium UBA1211 | reverse complement strand
GGGGATGCCCTGGTTCCATCTGACGCCACCCAGATTGAAGAGCTGGAGTTCGCAGTAGTCCTGTTCGCCCCGCAGGTTGACCGCCTGAATCCGGAGGGTGACCGGACCGTTGGGAAAACGGTCGGCGGGGAAGAGGAATTCCCCCTCCCCATTCTCATCCGGTTCGATCCGGGCGAGGGTCACGTCGTGCCCCCAGGGATCGGGATGATCGGCGTCGGGCTGGCTCCAGCAGGAGGCCTGGACGCGGTCCATTCCCTTCGCGCTGAAGACCACCGTGACGTTCCCCTTGACGTACGAACAGGGCGTGGGGGTCAGGAAACGGATGGCCTGCATGAAGGTGATGCCTTTCGTCGAATCGCCGGAATAAAATTCGGGATATTCGGCGGCTCGGTCGACCGGCGCCGGTTCCGCGCCCGAAAGCCATCCACCCAGCATGCATCCCGAGAATATCGCCATTATCCGTTTCATGTTCGGTTCCTCCCTATGGAGTTGAGGGTTGAGGGTTGAGAGAAGGTTAAAAGATTAAAGAGGGGAATGGGGAANNGGGGAACGGGTTAGTGTTCAGTGATCAATGATCAGTGTTCAGTGATCAGTGGACTAGGTCTCATGTCTCTTATCCTCAATCCTCAACGGTTAATGTAGGGAGATGAGATATCACCCGTCACTCTCCGTTCTCCTCTTTTCCCACTTCTCTCTTCCCTTTTCCCTCTTTTTCATCGTCGGGCGCAGGCGGCGTTGACGGATTTAACAAAGGGGGAATCGGCAGGGATGAACCCTTGGCGGATCAGCATGGTGGCGAAGCGCTGAAGGGCGGCGAGCCGGGTCCGCGCCTTGGCGCAGGCGGCAGCGTCCCAGCCGTCGATCATCTTGGCGTAGGCGAGGGAAGCGGCTTGGGCGCGGTCCCGGACGGCCGTGTCGGGGGTGTAGCCGTAGGCCTCCCAGAGACGCACAAGTTTCTCATCCGGCTCGGTCGCCTCTTCGGCGGCGGCGAGGGACTCCTTGGCCAGCTTGGCGCGCAACGCCGCGACATCCGACTCCTTCACCCCCGGCCCGCCGCAAGTGGTGTTCGCGAAGCGGGAGGGGATGCGCCGGATCCA
>DBXN01000122.1:59041-91144 GCA_002309585.1 Verrucomicrobia bacterium UBA1211 | reverse complement strand
CGGCACCAGGTGGTGCCGGCCTCGAAGGGCCAGGCGTCCTGGACCAGCACGCCGTTGAAAAAGACGGTGACGCTGCCGGGATCGATCAGGGTGTCACCCTCCCACAGCGGGGGATGGAAGATGATGTCGTAACTCTGCCATTCGCCCGGCTTCCGGGCGGGATTGACCAGCGGGGGATTCTGCCCGTAGACGGCCCCCGCCTGTCCGTCGGCGTAGTTCGCCTCTTTCCAGGGGGATTTGGAGGGGGTGATCGATGAGGAGTCGAGAATCTGGATCTCGTAGATTCCCATGAAGATCACACCCGAGTTCCCCAGTCCGATGGTGTCGCCGACCGGCGAGAGCCACTCGACATGCAGCTGGCAGTCAGCGAATTTCTCGGCGGTGACGGCCGGGCCAGACGAGGGCACACAGACGAAAAGGCCGTCTTTGACGGTCCATTTCGAGGGGCCACCGTTTGATGCGCGCCAGTTTTTCGTGACCGATTCCGCCGTTCCGTCAAAGAGGACGATCGCGTCGCTCGGCGGTTTGCCCGGCAGGGCTTCGATCTTGACGGGATCGGGCCGGTTCACATCGTGGACCGCCCAGGCGTGTCGCGCGTCGGGCCGGTCGCCCGACGCCTCGCCCCAAACCGTCGCCGCGGTCAAGAGCGTCGCTATGAGGGTTGCCGAAGAGAGGGTCTTCATCCTTTATGCTCCTTTCACAATCTTCCGGCCGTCCCATTTGAGGGTCGTGCCCGGCTGTAGCTGCGCGACATTGCCCAGCAGGATCACATCGGTCAGACGGGTGGTCCAGTCGAACGAACTGGTGGTCGGCTTCCCGGTTGTGCAGCTGTTCAGATACTCGTGGTAGTGGGTCGGGACCTTCTCCAGCGTCGGGGCGGCGGGAGGCGTGCCGCCGTTCTTCAGCACCACGGCCGGCCACTCGCCGAAGTGGTGGGAGATCAGCCACCCCTCGCTGCCTTCGATCACACGGCCCTGAATCGGGAGCTGCTTGAAAGCGGTTTTCGCCGCGATGGCCTGAAGCGCGTTGGGCGGCAGGAACTCCGCGAGGGTGGATGCCTCTTTGGAGGGACCGTCAAACCACTCCATCTCGAACGGCTTTCCGCCGGTCGCCTTGACGCCCGGGAAGCCCCAGGTGACATGGCACATCCGCGGCCAGAACTGCTCCTTCATCGCCGGATTCCAACCGTCGTCCGAAACCGACGCCTTGACCCATTGCGGGACGAGCGTGCCGAGATCCATGCCGATCCAGACCGGGCTGAAGAGGTGGCTACCCATGTCGCCCAGCCATGACGAGCCGAACGCGCGCCACTTACGCCAGGTTCCGGGGTGATAGACGCCTTTGGCGAAGGGCCGGTAGGGGGTCTTGCCCAGCCAGAGTTTCCAGTCGAGGGTCGGCGGAACGGGATCCTCCGGCAACGGCCATTTCCGTTCGCCCGCCGCAAATCCGCCGCTGGTGGTGAAGATCCAGGCGTGCTTGATCTCGCCGATGACCCCGCTACGGAGGAAGTGGACGGTGAGGCGGTCGCAATCCCAGGCCGCGATCTGCGTGCCCAACTGGGTGATCGCCTTCTTTTGGGCGGCGAGGTCCGCGATCGCGCGGCACTCCTCCAGCGCGTGGCAGAGCGGCTTTTGGGCGTAGACGTTCAGCCCGCGGTTCAGGGCATTGAGAATGATCTCGGCGTGCATGTGGTCGGGCGTCGAGACATTCACCGAATCGATCGCGGTGCCCTCCTTTTCCAGCATCTCCGCCCAATTGCGGTAGAGCCGCGCGTCGGGGCAGACCTTATGTGCCGCTTCCAGATAGGTCGCGTCCACATCGCAGAGGGCCGTGATGTGCGTACCCTTGTGGGAACGCAGGCTGTCCAGATCGCTCCGCGCCATATTCCCCGTTCCCACGCAGGCGTGGGAAAGGAGGGAGTTGGGATTGCGGAGTTTGACGACGGCGGGAAAGCCCTTCACGGGCGTGAAGAGGGCGGCGGCGGACGCCGCGGCGGATTTCAGAAACGCTCTTCTTTTCATGGGTACCCTCCTTAACGGCATTTCTTGGCGGCGGTCTCAACCGCGGCGCGGGTTTCGGCGATCTGCCGGCGCAGCGGCTCGTAGCCGTCATTGCGGTTCTTCGCGAAATCGTAGGTCGCGAGGAGTTTGTTGATCGCGGTCATGTCGGCGCCGTGGCTGCGAAGCCACCGGATCTTCTCATACTCCTCGATGCCGTCGCGAAGCATCTCCCACCGGATGGAGGAGCGCGGACCGGGGTAGAGGAAGAAGGTGTCGCCGGCGGGCCAGTTGCCGAAGCTGGTGTCAAAGAGCGGATCGCGCGGCCAGTTGACGAAGGCCCAACGGAGGAAGCCGTCCAGCCCTTTCGCGGCGGCGAAGCAACCGAGCCAGACCTGTTCGGCGGTCGGGCTGGCCGTGAAGGTGTTCGGGTGGTCGGGACTGCAGCAGACGTAGAAGGTGGTGATCATGCCCTTCGCGCGGCGTTGCGCGGTCTCCTTCACGAACTCGTCCGAGACATGGCGGATCGATTGGCAGTAGGAGAAGAGGTCGATTCCCGCGAACGCGCTCGGCGCGCGGTTGCCGGCCATCTGGAGTTTCAGCCGGGGGGAGTACTTCTGCACGCACTTGGCGGTGGCCATCACCTCTTCACGGTCCCGTTCGTCCATCGCGATGTATGTGTCGTCCACCCAACCCTTCTGGATGAGATGTTTCTGGAAGTCGGTCAGGAAGGGGCCCCAGAACGCCTCGTGTTCGGCCGTGCCGGGCACGAGCTTGACGCAGACACGGTCGCCGGTCGGACCGTCCACATAGTAGACGCGGTTGCCCCATGTGGCCATCGTGTAGCAATGGATGTAGGGCCCGATGCCGCACCTCCGGCCGAAGGCGACATACTCGTCAAAGAGGGTGTAGTCGTTGGTCCAGGTGCCGTCCGCGTTGCGGATGTGCTCGATCATCGTGTGGTAGGCATCGAAGTTCTGATGGTTCCACGGTAGATCGGTGAGGGTGGTGGTCAGGGCCTTCTGGCCGGCGTTCGCGAGCTCGCGGTAGATCGGCTCCAGCAGCTGGTAGTGGAGGTGTGAGAAGGGTTTGACCCCGTGATAACGCGCGACAGCCCACGGATGCTGCCAGATGTCGAGGTGGAAGGCCCACGTCTTCGGGGATGGAAGCGTCGCGGAGAGCACCGTCAGCTCCAGCGGGAAGACGATCCGGTCGCGTCCGCTGCCCGTCACCGTCAAGGAGCCGCGATAGACGCCGGCGGGGGCCGTTTCTGGAACGGTGACGGTCAGCCAAACGGCACGGTATCCGCCCGCGGGCAGATCGACCCGTTCAGCGGTGTCGAGAATGTCGCCGATGCCCTCGCCATTCGCCAGGACGTGACGGACGAACCGCGGGGTGACGGCGGAAGCGGGGATGCACTTCCCGTCATCGGTGGTCAGCGCACTCGCCTCCAACCGCATCTGGGGAACCTTGCCGCCCGACCAAAGGACGAACTGGCCGTTCACGCGCTCGTTCCGCCAGGCGGTCGCCCGCCAGACTTTGCGGTTCTCGTCGCCCATCGCGTTTTCCGCGGAGATCCGTTCGGTGTCGGCGACGCGGCCGTGGAATCCGCGTGCGACCGGTTTTTTGTCACCCAGGGAGAATTCGACGATATGCGCCCCGTTCTGGTGTTTCGAACTCTCCGTCACCGTGATGCGGATGAATTTGCCCTCTCCCTGGGGCTCAAAGGGAAGGGAAAAACCTTCGGCGGTGCTGGGCAATTTGTTTCCGGTCCAGTCCGCGATCTTGGTCCAGGTTTTGTTGTCCATCGACCGTTCGACATAGAACTGATAGGTCCGGCCGTCGGCGTAGTAGAAGATGATCCGGCCTTGTTTCAGCAGGGTCGGTTTCGCCAATTCGATGGTCAGCGCGGAGGGGAGCTGTTCACACCCCCAATGCCGGTGGGCGTTTGTGTCGCCGTCAATCGCGTAATCCGGCTTGCATGCGCCGTATTGGCCGGTGGCGGTGGCCTTCGCCCCCGACAGGGCCGGATAGAGGAGCGGAGGGATAGGCTCGTAGGTCTCCTCCCGCCAATTCAACACACCCGTTTGCGCATTGACACACGCCGCACCCAAAACCACACACGCGCCAACCAATCCCAATGTCCTCATACGTACCCCTCTTTCTATACTGGAAACACGATCCTTTTACAGATCATTCGGTTGATAGCATAGCACGAACGGAACGGGAAGGGGAAGTTTAAAACCGTGCCAGAAGGTCGGTGACGGTGACGGAGGGATCGTCCGGAAAACGGTAGCCGGGCAGGAGTTCGGCGAGGGGCTGGAGGACGAAAAGCCGCTCCTTGGCGCGGGGGTGGGGAAGCGTCAGGACAGGATCGGTCCGGATCACGTTCCCAAAGGCGATCAGGTCGATGTCCAATGTGCGGGGAAGGTTGCGGACCTTACCGCGCCGGCGGCCCGCCTCGTCCTCCAGCGCGTGAATGAGGGTTGAGAGCGCATCGGCCGTCAGCGTGGTTCGGAGGATGAGGATTTGATTGAGGTAGCGTTGCGTCCGGTAGGGCTCCGGCACATCGACCGGATCCGTCTCGATGATCCGCGAGGCCCGGGTGACGGTGACGGCCTCATGCGCGTCCAGCCGTTTCCGGGCAAACGCGAGCCACCCCTCCCGGTCGCCCATGTTGCTGCCCAGGGAGAGAATCGCTTGCGTAGGGGTGGCGGTGTCGGACACGGCGGAAAGGCTATTCGAAACCGAGAACGTGACGCATGGAATAGAGACCGGCCGGTTTGCCCTGAAGCCAGAGGGCGGCGCGGAGGGCGCCCTTGGCGAAGGATTCGCGGCTGGAGGCCTTGTGGGTGATCTCGATCCGCTCCTCATCCGCCATGAAGGCGACGGTGTGGTCGCCGACCACGGAACCGCCCCGGAGCGCGTGGATGCCGATCTGGCCGACGGGACGCTCGCCGACAATCCCTTCCCGGCCGTAGCAGGCGACATCCTTCAAGTTGACCTTCCGCCCGTCCGCGGCGGCCTTCGCGAGACTGAGTGCGGTGCCGCTGGGGGCGTCCTTCTTCATCCGGTGGTGGGTCTCGACGATTTCAATGTCGTATTCCGGCCCGAGGATCTCCGCCGAGCGGCGCACCAGCTCCAGAAGCAGATTGACGCCCGTGCTCATGTTGTTCGCCCAGACGACCGGGATCCGGGTGGCGGCCTCGTGTACCGCCCGCTGCTCCTCTTCCGTCAGACCGGTGGTTCCCAGAACGTAGGCCTGACCGCAGGCGGCCGCCTGCCGGAGGTGTTCTGGCACACAGGCGTGGAAGGTGAAGTCGATGACACAATCAGCCGTCTCCGGCCATCCGTCGGTATAGGCCAGGGCGTTCTCCGGAAGAAGCGGATCGGAAACCCGTTTGCCCAGCAGGGGAAAATCGGGCCGCTCGACCGCCGCGACCAATTCGCATCCGTCCATTTTCGCGCCGCAGTGGATGAGATTCTGTCCCATGCGCCCGGCGGCGCCTAAAATCGCGATTTTCATGTGGTGTCCTTGAGGGTTGAGCGTTGAGGGTGGGGGGATCAGATCAGATCAAGTTGCGCGAGGGTTTTCTCAAGCTGCTGGCGGACCGGCTCGGACGGCTCGCAAAGCGGCAGACGGAAGGTCGGCCCGATCCGGTTCATCATCGCCAAGGCGGTCTTGACGGGAATCGGGTTGGTGTCGATGAAGAGATCGTGGAAGAGCGGATAATACTGCCGGTGCATCTCGCGCGCCTTGGCCAAATCGTTCGCCAACGCGAGGCGGATGAACGCGGACATCTCTTTGGGGATGACGTTCGAGGCGACGCTGATGACGCCGCACGCCCCGACGCTGATCATCGGCAACGCGAGGCTGTCATCACCGGAGAGGATCGGGAGATCACACCGGTTGCGGATGGCGCTCACCCGCTCGACACTGCCGGCCGCCTCCTTGATGGCCGCGACGTTGGGGTGGGAGGAGAGCCGGACAACGACATCCAGCGGAATCTCCTTGCCCGCCCGACCCGGGACGTTGTAAAGGACGATCGGCACCCCGACATCCGCCACGCTGGCGAAGTGGCGGTAAAGCCCTTCGGCGTTGGGCTTGTTGTAATAGGGGGTGACCTGCAGGGAGGCGTCAACGCCCATCCGCTTGACCTCTTGGGTCAGGTGGATCGCCTCGGCGGTGGAGTTGGCACCGGTTCCGGCGATGACTTTGGCCTTTCCCGCCGCGACGGAAACGGTCTCTTCGATGACCTTCAGGTGTTCGTCAACGGTCAGGGTGGGGGACTCGCCCGTCGTCCCGACGGGAATAAGCCCCTCAACGCCATTCTCGACCTGCCATTGCACAAAATCCCTCAAAGCGGAATAATCGACCGACCCATCCGTGTTGAAGGGCGTAACCAAAGCTGTAAACGTACCAGTGAGCATCGCTTCTCCCTCAAAAAAGATAGGATAAAGTATCGTACATTGGCGGCGTTCGGTCAATGCGATAATCGCAGTAATGGTGCGGTGGTTAGGTGGTTGGGTGGTAGTCGTGTCCACTGACCACTGAAGATTGACCACTGACCATTGAACACTCTTTCCCGTTTTCCGTTCCCCATTCCCCGTTCCCCTCTTTTACCCTCTGCCCCCGCCCTTGCCACACCATCCGGATTATGATACCCTTTAATCTGTCTTAAGTGGTGAGCGGTCAGGCGAAAAGGATGGGGATGATGGAAGACGAGGAATTGGATTATGCGACGATCCGTCAGTCGGCGGCGCTGACGATCGCGGGAAGCGACAGTGGCGGGAATGCGGGTGTCCAGGCGGACCTCCGGGCGTTCCATACCTTCGGGGTGCATGGCTGTACGGTCTTCACGGCTTTGACGGCCCAGAATCCCTTCGGCGTGCAGGATATCCTTCTTCCCGATCCGGGGTTTGTCGGTTGCCAGATCGACGCCGTGCTGGAGACCTACGGCGTGATGGCGTTGAAGACGGGGATGCTGGCGGCGCCGGAGATCATCGAGGTGGTCGCCGACCGGTTGGCGATGAACAGCAGGATTCCGGCTGTCATCGATCCGGTGATGGTCGCCACCAGCGGCGCGCGGCTCCTGCAGGAGGATGCGGAAGCGGTGCTGAAGGCCAAGTTGCTGCCGCTGGCGTATCTGATCACCCCCAACCTGCCGGAGGCGGAGGTGCTTGCGGATGCGCCCGCCGCCGATCCCGCCGAACTGGCGCGGCGGCTTTCGGACCGGTACGGCTGTTCGGTTCTGGTCAAAGGCGGCCATTCGGAAGCCCATCCCGCCGAGGACTTTTTCTTTGACGGGAGTGACCTCTACCGGATCTCCACGCCGGTCATCGAGGATCCGCTTTCGACCCACGGGACCGGTTGTTCGCTGAGCGCGGCGATAACCGCCTCCGCCGCATGCGGCCACACGATGCTGGATGCCGTCATCGACGGGAAGGCATACGTCTATGAATCGATCCGGACCGCCGTCCACGTCGGCGAGGTCTGCACCGTCTTGGGAATGCCGAAACGCATCCCCGTCGAGGCGGTTCAGGTGAAGAAGCTTTAGCGTTTTCCGATTTAATCCCGGACCTGCCGGATCCGGAAGAAGGCTTTCGAGACGGGACGCCCCAACGCGGCGGGATTCAGCGTCGCGGCGAGGAGACCGTTCTTGCCTGCGATTTCCAGATCCGGTACCGGTTGCCAATCGCGCGTCATCAGATCATCGCACCATTCAACGATGTAGCGGGTATCGGCTTTGCCGGTCCATTCGAAACGGATCTCTCCGCCCGCCTGGGCGGCACAGGCCGAGAGGGTCAACGTGGCGGTATCGACCGAGATCGGAATCTCAAAGGTCTTGGCGTAACCGCCGTTGTCGAAATAACGGAAACGGAGTTTGAACGATCCCGATTGACTCGGCGTCCAGCAGACACGGCCGGTGTCGGGGTCAAGGGTGAGCCCGTCCGGACCTTCCATCAATCGGAAGGTGGGGGCGTTGGGCGGAAGATCGGGATCCTCGAACTTTAGGACCGTATCGAACGTCTCCCCGCTCCAGAGGTAGAAACGGGTGGGGGAGAGATAGGTGGAGGGTGAGTTGACCTCTTTCACGGTCAGCGTGACGGTCACGGAGGTCACGGCGTCGTCGTTGTCCGCATCCTTGGCGGTGAAGGTCACGGGGTAGGTTCCGGGACCGTCAATCTCGCCGGTCGTCCATGTGAAGACGCCGGTTTGCGCGTTGAAGACGGCGTTGCTGAGCGCTTCGCCAGCGGTCATTGTCAGAAGGGTGGAGAGTGCCCGCGGCGGGATCTCCTCGTCCCGCGTGACGGGGAGGGTGAAGGTGATCGTCGCGCCCTCGTTCACCGTCTGGTTGGCGATCGCGGCGATCTTCGGCGCGTGGGTCGTCTCCAGGACCGTCAGGACAAGCGGTGCCGCGTCAAGGCATTCGCCGTCCTTCATGAGATAGAGGGTAAAGTAGTAGGCGCCGGGGCCTTGCGCCTCTGTCGGTGTCCAGGAGAGGACCCGTCCGGAAGCGTCGGCCGTCAACCCCTCCGGAAGCGTCTCGCCCAATTCCGGCTGGAGCTGATAGATGGCGTTGGTGATCCGTTGGTTGGTCTTGTTGGTGATTGCGGCCGGGATCTCCTCCAAAAGCGTTTGGGAAAGGGTCCCGGAGAGGATCGCGTTCGGGAACCGGGGCGGGCGGTTGGGTTCGCCTGGCGTCGGGACGGGGAAGAGCGTCCACTCGCCCGATCCGTTTGGCCAGCGTCCGCAACTGGCGGCTTCGCTCTGCGCGGTGGTGTAGGTCACGCGGTCCACCAGATTCAGTTCTGGATCGAAGAGGCAGATCTGGTCGCCGTTCTTGCCGAGGCCGAAGGGGGCCTGAAGGTTGGCGGGATCGACCGGCAGCGCGGCGGGATCGTCAATGCCGGTCCAGACGCGAAGCGTCTCGCCCGGGGCCAGCGTCAAACCCGCCGGGAGGGTGATGGATTTGGTCGCCTTGGTGTTCGGGGTCGGCGGGTTTTCGCTCTTGAGTGTGTCGGTGACGAGCCATCCGCCCAGATCAACGATTTCCGTTCCGTCGTTGATCAGCTCGAACCAGTCGTCCATCGCGCCGGTCAGCGGATTGACGAAGGTGGCGTTCTGCGCCATAAACTCGTTGATCGCGATCCGGCGGGCGGGATGGGCGGTCCGGTTAGGTTCGCCCGGAGTTTGGATGGACAGAAACCGCCGCGTGGCGACTTGGCCATCGGGATAACAGCCGAACGAACGGTCGGCCGTCATCCCGGAGAAGGTGAGCGCATCAACACAGACAAAGGTCTCCTCCTGCGGGGCAAGCAGGAGCAGCGTGCCCAGGGTATCGCCTGCAAACGTGAAGGCGGTATGGAGCGCGTCGGGGGTGGACTGGGAGGCGTCGCCGTCAAGCCAGATGACACGGAACGCGCCCGGGGCGAGGGTGAAACCTTCGGGAAGGGTTGTGCCCGGATCGTCCAACGCCTGGGCAAGCCGCCATCCGGCGAGGTCAACCGTTTCGGCGGTGGGATTGTAGAGTTCAACCCACGGAGCCGTGAAGCCGTCTGTCTGCCCGGCACCGGGGATCGTCTGGATCTCGTTCAGGGTGATGGGCGGAAGCGGGGGGGCCAGGGTGGCCAGCTGGTTGGATTTGCCGGGCGAGGCGACGCGGGTTGCGGGATTGGTGATCCCGAGCCACATGCCGAAGGTAAGGTCGGAACTGGCCGTCTGGTTCTGGTGGACATCCACCGCCAGCGTGTTGACGCCCTGCACCAGCAGGTCGGGGCTGATGACGAAAGGACCTTCGATTTTGCCCTCCTGATCATGCGGGCGGTAGGTGGTGGTGACGGTCGTATCGGTGATGGTCCCGGAAGGCATGTAGTAGGAACGGTGAATTTCAACCCCGTTCAGATAGAAAACCGCGCCGTCATCGAGGATGTGGGAGAGAAGCAGGGAGGCGTTCGGGGTGTTTCCCGTATAGGTGAAGGTGGTCCGGAAGTAGTAGGTGATCCGGCCGTTGACGATGGGGATGGTTGTGGCGAAGGGAATGTCCATCCCGTTCTGCACGCTGGAGTCGTATCCCAGCGGACCGATTCCCGTGTTCCAGCTACTGTCGTCAAAACCGACGGTGTTCCATCCGGTTCCGGGATCGTCAATCAGGTATCGCCAGAGGTGGTTCCACGGAACCAATTCACGGATCGCCAAGGGATCTTCCGAGGCGTCCGGCACACACCATTCGGCGGCGCGGGCGTTGTCGGCCAGCGGATGCATCAGCAGGTAGGGACATCCGGGGGCGGGCACCGGCCATCCGGGGCCGCCGTAGGTGACCGAGTCGATGACCGGGTCTTCCAGTTCCATGCCCGTGGCGGGACGGCGGAGCAGGAGTGTGCCGGATGGGGGAAGCGTACCGTCGCAGGCGCCCGCGAGGGTGGAAACGTTTCCATAGACGGCGATGAAGGCGTCGCGGTCTTCCGCCACGATCGCACAGGTCCCTGGATTCAGCCGGAAGTGATCGGGGAAGGCGAAGTGGATCGCGCCGTCCACCGTGAAGCCGGTGAGATCCATGATGGTGTTGGTCGAGGCGTTGCACACCTCGATATAGCCGCTTCCCGGTTGAAGCGGGAGGCAGTTGATTTCAGAGAAAACCAAATGGGTGTCGGGCGGGTCCAGCGGAGCGCCCGTGTAACGGATCGTCTTCGTGCACTCGGCGAAAAAGTCGCCGGTCTCGGTGAAGGCGGTGCAGGTGAGGGTGCTCGTGCCTTGCGTCAGGATCGCTTCGGCGGTCCAGTTTGTCGGCGAGGTCCAGGTGACGGACACCGGCATCCCGTCGATGGTGATGGTGACAACCTCAAAGGGCGCGAGACCGGTCAGGGTCACGCGGTTTTCGCCGACCTGAGCGGGCGAACCGGACGGGGTCAGGATGGCGAATGACGTGGCGTTCCGCGAGCGGATCTCCGATTCGACGTAACCGCGCCGCGTCTCGACCGAAGACATGAACGAGGAGCAGGAGGATGAGAGCTGCACGCCGTCCGCGATCAGCGCCTGGTACTTCGCTTCGGCTTCATTCCGTTCGTCCGATCCGGAACGGGAAGCCTGTTCCATCCGGATGACGTTCCGCCAGAATGCCCGTGTGTTGACGGGCCGCCGGAGGAATTGTTTGACGACCGAATCGTGCGATTCATAGCTGTTGTTGAACGGGTCGATCGTCTCGTTGAGATTGCGGGATTGTCCGAAGTTGAAGTCCATATCCCATGTGATCAGCGACCAGCCGGACGGTCCCTCGTAGAGGTACATGTTCTTGCCGCGCGCCTTGCCGTAGCTGTCGTAGTTGCCGACATACTGGTTGAGGGCCAGGACGCCGGTATATCCGTGCCGATCGACCAACCCTTCGGTCGCGCGATCCTGATCTGTGCCGGTGAGGTTCATTGCCGTGACAAGGTCAAAGAACTTCGAATAGTCATTGATGGTGAAGTTGGGGGCGGCGCGTTTGAGCCAATTCCAACGGTAGCGCGCCAACTTGTAGACGCTTTGGTTGGTTTCTGGATCGGTGGTTTTGAAGCTGTTCATCGTCGCGGTGACATAGTTGAACCCACTGAAGTCCTGCTGGTATTCAAACCAGTCGTCAACCTTGTAGAGGTCGCCATCCGAGGCATCGGGATAGAAATGCTTGATCATGTCTCCGCCCGGCTTTTCGGTGTCCTCGATGACATGCTGTCCGTTCTGGATCGCCCCGTTCGCATAGAGGTGGACGAAGCGGCGGTAGGCGTGGGGGAGACGCAACGCGCGGGCAAGGGAGTAGATGAAGTGTTCACGGACCGCGCAACCGTCATCACCCAGATTACCGGTGGTCGCCAAAACCATCGAGTCGGCATCCAGGATCGTATCGTCTTTGGTGAAGACCACCTTGTAGTCGATCGCGCCGTTGTTGATCGGCGCGGAGAAGTTGCTGTGGAACGGGGAGCCTCCGTAGTAGGCTCCGGATTCGTAGCAGACGCGGTCATTGCCGTACACGAAGGTGATGTCGAACGGCGAATTGTTTCCGCGGGTGGAGGAGCCCCACTCGCCCAGCATTTGGCTTGTGATCCAAAAACGGTAGGTACCAAGGCTGAAACTGGAGAGCGGCTCATTGTAACGGACGAGGCAATCCCGTTTGGCTAAGGTGGGAAAACGGGACCCGCTGGCGGTTTCGGCGGCATCGGTCGCCTCGACCGAGAAGCGGATCAGGGCGTTGTTGGCCTGTCCGGCGGGTATGACGCCTTTGAACCATCCGCTCTCACATCGGGTCATCGCCACGCGGGAGGAATTGACATCTTTCTCATTCCGGTAAACCAGCGTCGCGTTGAGAATCCCGTCCGCGTCGTCGATCTGCGCGTAGACGGAGACCGCTTCCCCGTTACGTGGAAGGATCGGGTCGTGAGTGACCTCCCGGATCGACGGCGGCGCGTTGCGGGCGGCACGGCTGTTGGCTGCGCCCGGCGTACCCATCGCGCGGGTGGTTGGCAGAACGCCGCACACCTCAATCCAGTTGCCGCGTGCGCGGGCCAGAATCTCGGGACATCCCGAAAGCCAACGGGCCTTCATGCTGATGGTGGCTCTTCCGGAGGTGCCCAGATTGTCGCTGAGCGCACCCCGGATGCCGTTCGCGCCGGTATGGAGACGGTCCGTCGCCCGGACGTGCAAAACATGCGACCCGTCCGTTGCCCCGTCATTCGGTTCGACGCCGGACTCCGAGTGGGTACCGTAAAAGGTCCACGATGTGCGGCCCGACTCGAAGGAGGGATTCATCACCAGATTCCCGCCGTTTTCCTTACGGAGGACAACCTCGTCAATCAGACATTCGCCTTCGCCCTGCAACCCCAGCTGAAACTCGATCGGCTTGCCGCAGTTGGAACCGTCCGTGCCCATTTCCAGCGCGCCGGTGTAGGTGAGGGTGACCCATTCGCTCTTTCCCGTCTCATCGCTGCACGCCCAACTCTGCGCCAGGCGGGGGTCGGAACGGGGATTGATCCGCTCAAGCGAGCTGCCACCGCCATCCGCCGTGGCACCCCACGCGCCGCCATCGCGGTAGGTGACCATCTCCACGGTGACGGGCCGGACGACACTCTGCCCGCTCTCAGCGTCAAACACCGTCATCGGGCGGTTGAGGCGGAGCGTCTCGCGGTCATTCGACAGCGATCCCGAATAGTTTTCGGCCGCCAGATAAGGGGTGATGAACGGATAGAGGGCCTTCAGGGCTTTTTTGCTTCGCGGAACGACCAGGAAGCCGTTGGCGGGAATGGTCTCGGTTTCGAAGGTGTAGGAGATCCCTTCCGTGAGACTCCAACCCGCCAGGGGGATCGGCGCATCGGTGGTGTTCAGCAATTCCACATACTCGTCATCTTTCGATTCGGTGATCGGGTGATACATGATCTCATTCAGGATCACATCCGAGCTGCGGCGAGCGTGGTTTCGGGTACCGGGTGTGGGGGCCGTGAGCCGGCTCATCAGCGGGCCGCCGTCAGGTGTCCGCCCGTAGGAGACGCCGATTTCGATTGCGGGCAACCGGACGGCGTCAATTAGGCTGTTGTTCATCGAGGTCGGCGCCCGGAGCCAAAGTTCGTCACCGGCGCCGTTCAGAACAAAACCGAGATCGTCTTCGGAGATCGAAAGAAGCGCGTGCGCGGCGATGGAGGTGCCGTTCGGAAAAGCGTAGGCCGTGGCGTTCGATCCCCGGCGGATCAGGGAACAGCCGTTGAGGGAAATTGTCGCGCCGGAGATGTTGATGAGTTCAACAAATCCCGCCGCGTCGGGACCGTGCGGCAGGATCTCATTGATCAGGAGCCCCGCATAGCTGGTGGAGCGCGTCAGATCGTTCTTTCCGGGGGTGGGGGTGGTGAAGCTGGAACGGGCCCAGCCGTCGGCATACCGTTCGCCGTAAGAGGGCGCGGCAAGGACCAGCGAATGGCCGGAGCCGTTGATACCGGCCGGCCACGGCGCGTCATCGGCGAATTCGATGGTCGAGATCCATGCGCCCATCTCGTCCGTGAGGGTGACAGTTCCGGGCAGCGTGAGGGTACAGGTGTCCGCCTGAATGACATTGGAGATGCCGTATACGGCCGTGATGTCGGATGCCGATGCCGCGATCACGATGTACCCCTTACCGGCCAGGACGGCGTTGGTCGGGAAGGTGTAGGAGATCGAGCCGCTGAGGGTATAGCCGCCGATCCGCTGCAGGTAGGGGTTGCTGTTGAACAGCTCGATGAACCTGAGGTCGCGGCCGTCCGACCGGGCGGCAGGGGCCGCATGGATTTCGGTGATCGCCACGGGATTCCGCCGCGAAGAGGGGCCGGGTGTCTCGACCGGACCCCGGACCAGACGGTCGGGAAGGGTCGCGAAACGTGCGGGATTGAGCGGGGTGTCGCTGATGGTCAGGGTGTTGGGCGGTACGGCGCAGTCGGATACCGAACCGGAGAGACGGCAGGTCTGACCGGGTTCAAGCGCCTCTTCCAGCTCGATGACCACGCACTGCCCATCGTTGGCGGCGCGGACGGAGCGGATCTCATGGTCCGTGAGGGTGTAGCTCGCCGCCGAGAAAGCGGACGCCGCGAGCGGTTCTGAGAAATGGAGCAGGATGAAATGGGGATTGGATTGCAGGCTCCACCCTGTCCATTGCGGGGGACGTGTATCGTCAATCAGTCTGAACGTCGCCCCTGAGGACGTGACCGTTCCGCCGAGGTTGGTTACCCGACAGGTGAAGGTGTGGCCGGAACGCTCCTCCGTTGCGGTGAAGCGGTAGGACAGATCGGTGGCCCCCGAAATTTCGGTTCCGTTCTCAAACCACTGGCAAGTGATACCCGATTGGCGTTTGACGGCGATTGAGAAGACGGCTTCGTGCAGGCCGGTCCACTGCCGGTCGATTTCGACCGAGACCGGTTGCTGGGTGATCACCGGCGGGTCGAGATAGGGGGTGATCACCGCCTGCGGAACCACCGCGATGCCACTTGTTCCGGGAACGACCCATCCCACGGCCAGGTTGTCTCCGCCGTTGTTCTCTTTCATGAGCGCCTCAATGTAGTAACGCTGGCCGGCGTTCAGCATGACGGAGGAGGATTTCTGGGAGGCGTTTTTGGTCCACTCCTGGGCGTTGCTCCAGCCAGTGTGGCTCACGATACGGGTCTTGTTCAACGGCGAGTCGTTCGAACTGATCCAGAGTTCTCCCTGGTCATCGGACGCGAGATAGAAGGTGTAGCTGCCGGAGACCGTTGGGGTGAGGATGGCGCGGGCGCGTTGCCCGTAGTAGTCGCCGATTTCCGAATCGGCATAGAAGTCACGTTCGTAAATCGCTTCGCGCGTCGGGTAGTCCGGATAGATCGCCGCGCCGGTGAGGGCGGATACGGTATCGCCCGAGATATCCGCGTAATATTCAAGATAGAAGCCGTTCACGGCCTCGGCCCGCTGCACCGCCGCGCCCACCGCAACCAGCAGACAAAGAAACCCCAAACGGTTACACGGGAAACCGATCAGCGATTGAATCCATTTGATCATGCCGCACTTCTCTTTTTTCAATTTATCAAACATTAATTTAACATATCATATTCGGTGAGGAAACGACAGTGGTTTTTTTTGGTCGGGCGGGTCGGCGAAACAGACGTCCGGACCGTCAGAGAAGTTCCAAAAAGGTAAGGAGGGCGAAGGCGGTTTCCGTTAGGTCGGAATCCGCTGGCGGACGGGAGGCCCAATAGCCGCCCGTCGCGGCGCGGCGTTGGGCACAGACGAGCCGTTCGGCGAGGTCCCGCCGCCAGTTCACCGGTGTGCCGTCCTCCCGGGCGATGACCCCTTTGAAATCACGGTTGATGGTTCGGGCCGCATGCCAGATCTCACGGCATGAGGCGGTTTTCGCGACCGGCCAAGGGGGTGTGGCGGAGGGAGCTGAAACGGTTTCCGGTTGGACGGGAGGAACGTGCGCGGATTCCAGCGCTTCGCGCCAGAGACGGCGTTCGCCGGGCGTGGCCGACGCGATCACCGATTCGGCTCTCTCACGGAGTGCACGGATAGCGGACGGGTCGCGTTCGCCGAGAAGCCGCCAGGCGTAGGTTTCGAGGGGTTCTCCCGGCGGAACGGGGCGGGCGGCGAGCCACGTGCCGGCCTTGGATACGGCGTTGGTGGCGGCGGGTTGCCGGAGCATGAGAAGGGTGGTCCGGACCAGTGCGGTGGTCCGGTAGGCGTTGGTGCTTGCGCCCCAGGAACCGTCTTTGCCTTGACGGTCAAGCAGCCAATCGACCGCCTGTTCCATCGCATAGACCATCTCATTACCGACGGAGACGCCGATCGTACGCTCATGAAACGAGCGGACGGGAACGTCGCCCTTGAGCGCCAACGCCGATAAAAAGAGAGGTAACGCGCAGTTCAGTATCGACACCTTCATCCGCATCTCCTATGATACGTGATTACATGGCAAGTGTATCAGAAGGTGTCGTCAAAAGAAAGCCGGAAGCGCATGGATGAAAGTGAAGTGAAACGGATCGGACGCGGGTATGCCCTCTTGTCGGGAGGGTTGGACAGCCAATTGGCGATCTGCGTGCTCAAAGAACAGGGACTGTGGATCGAGGGGGTGGTCTTCGCCAGCCCCTTCTTCAAGATCGATGCCGCGAAAAAGGCGGCGGAGCAGTTGCGGATCCCACTGCACATCGTGGATTTCACAAGCGACATTCTGGAACTGATCGAAAAACCGCGCCACGGTTTCGGGTCGGCGATGAACCCCTGCATCGACTGCCACGGCCGGATGATCCGTCGGGCGGGTGAGATGATGCGGGCGAACGGGTTTGATTTCGTCGCGACGGGGGAGGTGCTGAACCAGCGTCCGATGTCCCAGAACCGCCTCTCGCTCGGGATCGTCGCCAAGGACGCCGATCTGGGCGGACGGCTCTTGCGCCCGCTTTGCGCGCAACTGTTGGATCCGACCCTTCCGGAACAGGAGGGGATCGTGGATCGGGCGCGGCTGCTGGGATTAAACGGCCGCGGCCGGAAGCCGCAGATGGAACTGGCAACAAAATACGGGTTGGTCGAATACCCTTCGCCGGCGGGCGGATGCCTATTGACTGAGAAGGGGTTTTCGCGTCGGCTTGCCGATGTGAAGGAGCATGAGGGATTGGGGAATGTGCGGCTGATCAACCTGCTGCTGCACGGTCGCCACTTCCGTCTGCCGGGCGGGGCGAAGTGCGTCGCCGGACGGGACGCGAAGGATAATCTGGCCCTCAAGAGTTACCGCCAGCCGGACGATGTGATGATCCACACGGTTAATGTGCCCGGACCGACCCTGCTGATTCCGGGCGGCGCGTCGCAGGAGGATATCGCTTTGGCCTGTGGGATGTGCGCCCAGTACGGGGATCACGGTGAACGGGAAACGGTTATTGTCCGTGTCGTGTGCGGCGACTCCGCCATCGAGCGCGCCGTCCCCCCGATCCCGAAAGATCAGTTTTCGCGTTACCTGATCTGACGGTGGAGGATGTGGATGGCGTCTCGGAAAGAGGCGAAACATTCCATTTTTTAAGCGTTGCGCGAATGGGGATGATCGCCAGCGCTGTGTCGATCGGATCACCCGTGTGTCGTGTGGCCGCCGCCCGCATTCCGGTGCGGCGGGTCATCCCGAATCGGGATGCGCATGAAAAGGGGATGATGGCGATTCGACTTTTGACCTTTGTCCGGTTTTATGGTAAAGTGATTGTGTTTGATGGGCCAAATTGACATCTTAATCGGAAAAGGTAACGGACGGGTGATTGACATGGGCAAATGCGTGGTGCTGATGGGGATGTGCATGATCCTTGCGGCGGTCGGTTTCGCCGAGGATGCCGCCGAGGCGCAGGCTGTTCAGAAACCGCAGACGGAGACGCCGGCGTTAAGTCCTATGGCGCAGCGCGCCGAGAAGCTGAATGAGGCGATCCGGCTGGAGCGGTTGTTGCGCGGCGCGTGGACAAACCCCAAGTACACATCGGATGAGATCGCGGCGTTGCGGAAACGGCTGCAGGAGCTTCAGACGGAACAGGAGCGGATCATGCGGGAGTTGCGGGAGAAGGTCGAGACCGTTCCCGAAGTCCAGGCGGTCCGGATGCAGATCAATTTGTTGCGCGCCGAGGCGAATGCGTTGGCGAAGCAGGCGGAAGCCGACGATAAACCGGCCGCGCCGCAGGGCAGGAAGGAGACGGAAACGAAATGAGCGCTGATCGTAAACCCCGGATTCTGATCGTCACACCCGAAATCACCTATCTTCCCCAGGGGATGGGGAATATGGCCGGCAAACTCCACGCCAAGGCGGGCGGGTTGGCCGATGTCTCCGCATCGCTGGTGGCGGCGCTGTTCGAGCAAGGGGCCGATGTCCATGTGGCGTTGCCGCACTACCGCCGGATGTTCCATGTCGAGGTGGGCCAGCTGATCAGCAACGAGTTGCGGGTCTACATGAGCCGCCTGCCCAATTCACGGATCCATCTGGCGGAGGACCGTTGCTTTTACTACCGGGATACGGTCTACAGCAGCGGGAACGAGAATCCTAAACTGGCGCTGGCCTTTTCGCGCGAGGTGATCAACAACATCATTCCGACGGTCCAGCCGGACCTGATCCACTGCAACGACTGGATGACCGGCCTGATTCCCGCTGCCGCGCGGCGGATGGGCATTCCGTGCCTTTTCACGGTCCACAACATCCACACGCACAATCTCACCCTCTCCCGGATCGAGGATGCCGGGATCGACGCGGCGGAGTTCTGGGGCAATCTTTTCTATACCCGGATGCCGTACAATTACGAGGAGTCGCGCAATACCAATCCGATCGATATGCAGACGAGCGGCGTTTTCGCCTCGCACTTCATCAATACGGTCAGCCCGACCTTCCTGGAGGAGATCGTGAATGGCTGGTTCGACTTTATTCCTGAGTGTTTCCGTCAGGAGGTGCGCAACAAGTATCATGCCGGCTGCGCGGCGGGTATTCTGAACGCGCCGGATTCCCAGGACAACCCAGCGGTCGATCCGCATCTGGACAAGAACTACACGCCCGAAACGTTCTGGGAAGGGAAACGCGCGAACAAGCTGGCCTTCCAGCGGAAGGTCGGGTTGGAGGAGAACGCGGATGCCCCGCTCTTCTTCTGGCCCTCGCGGCTGGATCCCGCCCAGAAGGGACCCCAGTTGCTGACGGACATCCTTTACCGGTTCCTTTCCCGCTACTGGCAGGAAAGGGCGCAGATCGCGGTTGTGGCGAACGGCGCGTATCAGGAGCCGTTCCGCGACATTCTGCGTTACCACGATCTCTATGGTCGGCTGTCGGTGTGCGATTTCGACCAGTCCCTCTCGCAACAGGGCTTCGCGGCCTCCGATTTCACGCTGGTGCCCTCGCTTTTCGAGCCGTGCGGGTTGCCGCAGATGGTCGGACAGATTTACGGCTCCCTCCCGGTGGTGCACGACACGGGCGGGTTGCATGACACCGTTGAGCATCTCCAGGTGGAGGCGGACAAAGGCAATGGATTTGTCTTCAAAATCTACGACAGCCGCGGGCTGGAGTGGGCGATGGAGCAGGCGATGGCCTTTTACCGGCGGCCGGAGGCGGTCCGCCGCGCGCAGATCGCCCGGATCATGAAGCAGGGTCTGGAACGGTTCAATCACGCAACCTGCGCGAAGGCTTACATCGATATTTACGAGAAGATGCTTCACCGGCCGTTGGTCCGTTCGTTTGAATAACCTCGAAACCTCCTTGGATCATCCCCATGCCCATTCCGACCGCCACACGAACCCATCTGCTCGACGACCCCTATCTGGCGCCGTTTGAGCCGATTCTGAAACGCCGCGCGGAAACGGCGCAATCCCGAGCGGACCAGTTGTCGGCCGCGCCCGGTTCGCTGGCGGAGTTTGCCTGCGCGCACGAATACTACGGGTTGCACCGGACGGCGGACGGATGGGTGTTCCGGGAGTGGGCGCCGCACGCCACCGCGATCTGGCTGGTGGGGGATTTCTCGGCGTGGGAGGTGGATGACCGTTACCGCCTCCAACGGCTTGAGGGGCGCGACGTCTGGGAGATCCAACTGCCGCCGGAGGCCATCCGCCACGGTCAATTTTACCGGTTGGAGATGGTATGGGAGGGCGGCCGGGGCGAGCGCATCCCCGCATACGCCCGGCGGGTGGTGCAGGATCCCGACACCCTGCTCTTCGCGGCCCAGGTCTGGTCGCCCGAGGAACAGTATGTCTGGCGGAATCCCGGATTCAAGGTGCCGAAACGGGTGCCACTGATTTACGAGGCGCATGTCGGGATGGCGCAGGAGAAGGAGGGCGTGGGAAGTTACCGCGAATTCCGGGAGAACATCCTCCCCCGTATCATCCGCGCCGGATACAACACCATCCAGCTGATGGCGATCATGGAACATCCCTACTACGGATCGTTCGGATACCACGTCTCCAGTTTCTTTGCGGCATCGTCCCGTTTCGGAACGCCGGAGGAGCTGAAGGAATTGGTGGATGCCGCGCATGGGGCGGGTCTCGCGGTGATCATGGATCTGGTCCACTCCCATTCCGTCAAGAACGAGCGTGAGGGACTTTCCCTCTTCGACGGGACGCCGTACCAGTATTTCCACAACGGTTTGAGGGGCTGGCATGAGGCGTGGGATTCGCGCTGTTTCGACTACGGCAAGACCGATGTCCTCCACTTCCTGCTCTCCAACTGCCGCTTTTGGCTGGATGAGTTCCATTTTGACGGATTCCGCTTCGACGGAATCACCAGCATGCTCTACCTGCATCATGGGCTGGGTGTGGACTTTATGGATTACAGCCAGTATTTCGACGCGACGGTGGATGAGGACGCGTGGATCTACTGCAATCTCGCCAACAGGCTGATCCATGCGGTCCGTCCCGATGCGATCACCATCGCGGAGGATGTCAGCGGGATGCCGGGAATCGCCGCGCCGCTGGACGATTTCGGCGCGGGGTTCGATTACCGGATGGCGATGGGGGTGCCGGAGTGCTGGTTCAGACTGGTCCGGGATGTCTGCGACGAGGATTGGAGCATTGGGTATCTCTGGCACGAGCTCACCAACCGGCGCGCCGATGAGCAGACGGTGAATTATGTCGAGAGCCACGATCAGGCGCTGGTGGGGGGAAAGACCCTCTTTTTCCAGATGGTCGATGCGGCGATCTATACCGGCATGTCGCGGTTGCAGACGAATCTGCAGGCGGAACGCGGGGTCGCGCTGCATAAACTCGCGCGGTTGGCGACCTTGGCGACGGCGGGCCACGCCTATCTGAATTTCATGGGGAATGAGTTCGGCCATCCCGAATGGATCGACTTNNCGACTTCCCCCGCGAGGGGAACGGATTCTCCTACCACTATGCCCGGCGCCAGTGGTCGCTGCGGGACAATCCGGATCTTTATTTCTGGTGTATGGCGGAGTTTGACGAGGCGATGATCCATACGATCTCGCGGTATCATGCGCTGGAGGGGAGTGTGCCGCGCCGGCTGTTCGTTTCGGACGAGAGCAAAATTCTGGTCTTCGAGCGCGGTCCGTTGGTTTTCCTATTCAATTTCCATAGCCAGCAATCCGTTTCCGAGTATCCAGTCCTGGTGCCGCCGTCCCCGAACGGTTACCGGCTGGTGTTGAGCACGGATGACCGCCTGTTTGGGGGACACGACCGTATTCAGCCCGGCCAGCACTTCGCGCTTCTGGAAGAGATGCGGGGCAATGAGCGGTGTGGCATCATTAAGGTCTATCTGCCGTGCCGGACGGCGATGGTGGTGGAGAAAGTTGAAGGATAAAGATAAGGTTAAAACAATAAAGGGTTAACGGGTTAATAGGTAAGAGGGAACAGAAAAGAGGGACGAGGAAATCGTATGAATCTTTGGAAAAACACTTATCCGATCATTGTCTCCTGTGCGAAAGGGCTTGCCCCGTATACGGAGCAGGAGTTGAAAGGGATGGGCTATTCGATCATCGAGGCGACGGAGAATACCGTCGTGATCCGCGGGGGGATGCGCGACATGATGCGGCTGAACCTCCATCTGCGGACCGCGCACCGTGTGTTGGCGCCGCTGCTTCGGACCGAGTGCTACAACCTGCGGCAACTCTATGATGATGTCGCTTCAATCGATTGGGAGAATCTGCTGGATCCGGACGGGTATTTCACCGTCAGCAGCGTGGTGCATAACAGCACCATCCGTGACACGCGTATGCCGTCCCTGGTGACCAAGGACGCGATCGCCGACCGGATGCGGATCTATTGCGCCGGTTCCCGGCCCGATTCGGGTCCGGAAACCTTCGGCGCGTCGGTATTTGTCTATTGGGAAGACATCGAGATGATCGTCTATCTCGACACGACGGGAGCGCCGCTCTCCAAACGCGGATACCGCAGGATTCCCGGCGAGGCGCCGATGCAGGAGACGCTGGCGGCGGGTTGCATTCTGGCTTCGGAGTGGGATCCGACAACCCCCTTCATCTCGCCGATGTGCGGAAGCGGAACCCCCGCGATCGAGGCCGCGCTGATCGCGCTCAACCGTGCCCCCGGATCGTTCAAGAGCCACTTCGGGTTCATGTCGATCAAAGGGTACGATCTGAAGCTTCCGAACGAGCGGCTGAAGAATCCGGGCCGGAGGCGCTTCGGCGGGGCGTCGCCGGCGGAAATCTGGAAAGAGATGGTGCAGGAGGCGCGGGATGCGGAGACGCCTGACCGCGTGCCGCCGATTCTCGCCTCGGATATCAGCGAGGGCGCGGTCGAGATCGCGAACATGAACGCGATCGCCGCCGGTGTCTCACGGTATATCTCCTTCAGCGTGAACGACTTCGCAGATTCCAAGATTCCCCCGCCTCCCGGGGTGGTCTTCATCAATCCCGCCTACGGCGAACGGTTGGGCGCGGATGACGACCTGGTCGCGCTGTATGGCCGGATTGGGGACTTCTTCAAGCAGCGATGCGTGGGGTATACCGGATGCGTGCTGACCGGCAACATGGCGCTCTCGCGGAAAGTCGGGTTGCGCTCGAAACACCGCATCCCGTTCTACAACGGTCCGATCGAGTGCCGGATGATGGTCTATGACCTCTACGAGGGCGGGAAGACGGAGGATGTCCCGTCCGATGCGGAGATCATCGCGGAGCTTCCCGAGTCGCAGCGGGCGCCGGAGCCGCCTGCTGCTGCGGATGATGTGCTGTCAACCGGTGTCTAGCCGGGGCGAGAGGAGGGCGAAATGCAGGCGGTTAAGGTAACGATGGCCGGGAAAGATCCGGTGATGGTGTCGGTCGGGACGCGGGTTTCCGAGTTGCTTCCGGCTGTCTCGGAATCGGGCTATCCGGTTCTGGGCGCGATCGGGAACAATCAGGTCATGTCGCTGAACACGCGGATCCTGACGGATCTGACGCTCGTTCCGTTGTGCGTCACCGATCCTGAGGGCTGGACGATCTATCGCAACTCCCTCGCTTTTCTCTTGGCGAAAGTGGCGCACGAGCATTTTCCCGATGAGTCTTTCCGGGTCCGTAACTCCTTTGGCGCGGGGCTTTACTGCACGTTGGATTGGGCGAAAGACCGGAGTAAGGCCTCCATCGAGGAAGCGATCCAGACCCTGAAACAGGCGATGGCCGAGGCGATCCGCCAGGATCTGCCGATCGTTCCCGAGGTCTTCTCCTACGAGGCGGCCTACCGGCTGCTGCAGGAGAAGGGACAGCTGGACAAACTGAATCTGCTGGCGTACCGGAACGACCCCGTGATCGTGATGGTCCATTGCGGGGATTTCTGGGAGTTGGGGTTGCCACCCCTGGTTACGCACCTGGGTTTGGTGCCGCTCTTCGATCTCGTTCCGAAAGGGGATGGGCTGATTCTGACGGTTCCGACCTCCGACAAGCCGGACACCCTGCCGAACCTGCGGCTGAGCGATCATCTGCTGGGTGTTTATCGCGAGCATATCCGGTGGGGGAAGATTGTCGGGATCACGACGACCGGTGCCTTGAACCGGGCGATAGTCGAGAAACACGCGGATGACTTTGTCCGGACGGTAGAGGCGCTTCACGATAAAAAGCTGGCGAATATCGCCGATGCGATCGTCGCCCGCGAGCATGTGCGGCTGGTTCTGGTGGCGGGGCCCTCTTCTGCGGGAAAGACAACCTTCGCCAAACGGCTGGTGACCCATCTGCGCGTGAACGGTTGCAAACCGCTGCTGATCTCGACCGACAACTATTTCGTCGGGGATGAGCTGAATCCGCGCGACGAGAATGGGAATCTGGATTACGAACATATCGAGGCGATGGATCTGAAACGGTTGAACAGTGACATGCTCCGCCTGATGGCGGGCGAGGTGATACACCTGCGCAAGTTCGACTTCAAGACCCGTTCCGGATATGATGACGCGGTGGCGACCCGGTTGCCGGGCAATGGGATGATCGTCATGGAGGGGATCCATAGCCTCAACCCGAGACTGACATCGGAAATCCCTGCGGAACAGAAGTTTATGATCTTCATCAATGCGATGACCCAGCTCGGCGTGGATTGCAACAACCGCATCTCAACGACCGATACCCGGAAGATCCGACGCATCGTGCGCGACCATCAGTTTCGGGGACGGCCCGCGATCGAGACGCTCCGCATGTGGCCGTCGGTCGCGCGGGGTGAGAAGCGGTGGATCTATCCGTTCCAGCAGAATGCCGACGCGGTTTTCAATTCGGCCCTCGATTACGAGCTTTCGGTTTTGAAGCCGATCGCCTCGCCCCTGCTGAAACAGATCAAGCCGTGGGATCCCGAGTATCTGGAGGCGGTACGCCTTTCGGACATCCTCCTCAATTTCGCGGCGATGAACGCGGACCGCGTTCCAGGCGACTCGATCCTGCGCGAGTATATCGGCGGGAGCCAATTGACGTACTAGGGGGTGGATGACGAATGCGAAAGGAAGGGTTATGAGAAGCCTGACGGTTGTGATTCCGGTTTATAACGAATCGGTTTTGCTGCCGCGTTCCTTCGAACGGATCCGTGCCTTTCTCCGGGAGACCGCCGATGTCGCGGTCGATGTGGTGTTTGTGAATGACGGTTCGCCGGATGAGAGCCAGGCGGTGCTGGAGCGGCTGATCGCCGAGACGGGAGAGTCGGCTCGGATGCGGGTCGTGGGCTATCCGACCAACCAAGGGAAGGGATATGCGGTCCGGCAGGGTGTCCTGGCGGCGGAAGGGGAGTCGATCCTGATGTCCGACGCCGATCTCTCAACCCCGCTGGAGGAGTGGCGGAAACTCCAGGCCGCGTTGGATGCGGGCGCAGACGTCGCGTGCGGCTCGCGGGCGGTTGACGGGGCGGATGTCGGGAAGCCGCCGCCGATCTACCGGCGCATCTTGAGCAAGGTTTTCAACATTCTGGTCCATCTGGCCGGGGTGCGCGGGATACGCGACACGCAGTGCGGTTTCAAACTCTTCCGTCGCGATTCGGGCCATGCCCTTTTCTCGGCGCTGAAAATCCGGCGGTTCGCGTTCGATGTCGAATTGATAGCCGTGGCGCGGATGAGGGGATTGAAGGTGGCCGAGGTGCCGGTCCATTGGGACTACAGCGGCCATTCGACGGTCCGGGTCTTTTCGAGCGGTTCGCGGATGCTCTGGGACCTCTTTGTCCTGGTGCTTCGCCGCTGGTTCGGGGGATATCGGTAATACGCCCTTCCCCCCTGTTTTCAACCCCTTCCAAACCGCTTTTCTAGATTGAATTGTAACCGCCAAATGGGGTAAACTATCTTCCTATGGCTAACGAGAATCAAGACAGAGAAAATAATCAGCAACCGTCTTCCGGCCGTCCGGTGGAACCCGAGCGGAATGGGGCGACCGGCGGTTCGGGCGAGGCGCTCCCTCCCAAGCGGGTTTTCAGCGCCTGGATCGCCTTGGCGCTGATCGCGGTTTTCCTTTGCGGCCTCTTCTTCTACAAGGGGGAAGGGGAGCTGAAAGAGATGGATCAGGTGGCGTTCCGGGAACTGGTCGAAAAGAAGCAGATCGACAAGGTCGAGCTGGTCCGCCAATCGGACGGCATTACCTATCTGAAGGGCGTCAAGAAGGGCCCGGCCAAAGAGGCTTTCCGGGTCAACGTCCTGCCGACTGAAAACCTCGATAAGTATCTTCAGGAAAACCAGGTGCCGTGCAAGGTGGTCTACAGCAACAATGTGCTCGGACCGCTCCTCCAGAATCTCCTTTGGCTGGTGGTGCCGCTGTTGCTGCTCTACTTCATCTTCATCCGTCAGATGCGCAACGCGAACATGGGCGCGATGAATTTCGGGAAGAGCCGGGCCAAGCTCCTGAATCAGGACAAAAAGAAGGTGACCTTCGCGAATGTGGCCGGGATCAAGGAGGCCAAGGAAGAGGTTCAGGAGATCGTGGAGTTTCTGCGCGATCCGAAGAAGTTCCAGAAGCTGGGCGGAAAAATTCCCAAAGGCGTGTTGCTGATGGGGCCTCCCGGAACGGGCAAGACCCTCCTGGCGAAGGCGATCGCGGGAGAGGCGGGAGTACCGTTCTTCAGCATCAGCGGCTCGGATTTCGTAGAGATGTTTGTGGGTGTCGGCGCGTCCCGCGTGCGGGATATGTTCGACCAGGGAAAGAAACACGCCCCGTGCCTGATCTTCATCGATGAGATTGACGCGGTGGGGCGGAGCCGCTTCTCCGGGATCGGCGGCGGCCATGACGAGCGGGAACAGACCCTGAACGCGATGCTGGTGGAGATGGACGGTTTCGACACCAACGAGGGCGTGATCATTATCGCGGCGACCAACCGCGCCGATGTGCTGGATCCCGCGCTGCTGCGGCCGGGCCGGTTTGACCGCCAGATCGTGATCGACCTGCCATCGCTCCAGGGACGTGAGGAGATTCTGAAGCTCCATGCCGCGAAGATCCTGCTTTCGAAGGATGCGGATTTGGCGCGGATCGCGCGGGGGACGCCCGGTTTCTCCGGCGCCGACCTGGCGAACCTGCTGAATGAGGCGGCCTTGCTGGCGGCCCGCGAGAACAAGCCGGCGGTGGACCACCATTCACTCGAAGAGGCGCGCGACAAGGTACTCTGGGGCCGGGAACGGCGGAGTCTGGCGATGGACGAGGAGGAGCGGGCCTGCACCGCGTGGCACGAATCGGGCCATGCGCTCCTGCAGGTGCTTTGCGAGCATACCGAACCGCTCCACAAAGTGACCATCATCCCGCGCGGACAGGCGCTGGGGGTCACCATGTCGCTGCCGGAGAAGGATGTGCTGAACCGGACACGGGCGGAGCTTCTGGATGAGCTGGTGGTGCTGACCGGCGGCCGGATCGCCGAGGAACGGTTCACGGGCGACATCTCGACCGGCGCGCAGATGGATATCAAAATGGCGAGCGGGATCGCCCGGAAGATGATCTGCGCGTATGGCATGAGCGAGACGTTCGGCTTCCAGGCCTTCGGCGAGAATCAGGAAACCCTCTTTATGGGACGGGAAGTGACCCGTAGCCAGAATTACAGCGAGGAGACCGCACGGAAGATCGATGCCGAGATCGCGCGGATGCTGCAGGAGGCCTATGCCCGCGCGAGCCGGATGCTGGATGAGAACGCCGACAAATTGAAGCTGCTGGCGGAGACGCTGTTGGAGGCGGAGACCCTGGACGGACGGGATGTGGAGGCGTTGATCAAGACCGGTGCCATCCCTGAGAAGCCCGCCGATGGCGGCGAGCCGGATGAGGCGTCGCTCTCGATGCGGAAAGAGGTGGAAGAGAAACAGGAGGATTCCCAGTCGAATTTGGAGCCTCCCCCGATTCCTCCGACGGATGCGGAATAAGGGTGTGGCCGCTGGATGCGTTGATGCGGTGAAAGGTGTTTGGGCGTGACCGGGTTTTGGCAGTGTCGTAGAGGGAAGATCCCTTTTTTGAAGCGGCCGTTGGTGATGGGTATCGTCAATGTGACGCCCGACTCCTTTTCCGACGGCGGATGCTGGGCCACGCCTGACGCGGCGGTTGAACACGCGTTGCAACTGGTACGGGAAGGGGCGGACATCCTGGATGTCGGCGGCGAATCGACCCGTCCCGGCGCCGACCCAGTTCCGCCTGACGAGGAGATGGCGCGGGTGGTGCCGGTCATCACGCGTCTGGCGGCGTTGACGGAGGTCCCGGTTTCGGTGGACACCCGCCGGCCGGAGGTGGCGGAACGGGCGATTGCGGCCGGTGCCTGGATTGTCAACTGTGTTGCGCCTTTCACGGAGTTGCCCGGCATGGCGGAAGCGGTGAAGGCGGGCGGCGCGGGTGTGGTGGTGATGCATGCGCGCGGAACGCCGCAGACGATGGCGGGGTTGACCGGTTATGCGGATGTGGCGGGCGAGGTCGCTGAAGCGCTGGAGGCGTCGGTTGCATTCGCGGTGGACCGCGGTATCGGACGGGAGGCGGTGGTGGTGGATCCGGGAATCGGATTCGCCAAGGACACGAACGAGAATTGCACGTTACTGGCGCGGATGGATAGGCTGACGTCGATCGCGCCGGTTCTGATCGGGGCGTCGCGCAAGCGCTTCATCGGGGCCGTCTGCGGCGAGACCGATGCCGCGTTGCGGGATGGCGGAAGCGTGGGCGTGGCGGTTTGGGCCGCCCTGCATGGCGCGGCGGTTGTACGGGTGCATGCGGTGCGGGAGAGCGTTCAGGCGCTGAAAATGATTGAGCGTATAACCCGGGGTTAAACAAGAGATGGGTACGGGATTACAAATCGGTTTGAATGACATCGTGCAGATCGCGGTTTTATACATCGCGATCTATGCCCTGATCCGCTTTGTGAAGGGAACGCGAAGCGCACCGGTCCTGTTAGGTTTCTGCCTGTTGGTCGCGGCGGCGTTGGGCTCATCGACCCTCTTCCGGTTTGATGTCCTCTCCCGGATCATCTTCTATCTGCTCATCTACTTGGCGTTGAGCCTGGTGGTCGTGTTCCAGCAGGAGATCCGCCGCATTCTGGCGTTGCTGGGCGGACAGGGCATCCTCGGCAAGCAGGGCTTCGGCCATCACGAACTGGTGCCGGAGATTCTTTGCCGTTCGGTTCTGGCGCTGTCGAAACAGGGTCTTGGCGCGTTGATCGCGGTGGAGCGCGGCGTCTCGCTTCGTGGGTATGAGGATTCGGGGGTGAAGCTGAACGCGCTGGTGAGCCGTGAGCTGATGATCTCAATTTTCACGCCGCCACTGCCGCTTCACGACGGCGGCATCATCATCCGGAACGGACGCATCTCCTCCGCGCACTGTATCTTCCCGGTCTCCAACCAGGGCGAACTGATCTCGTCCGGAATGCGCCACCGGGCGGCGGTGGGATTGAGCGAGGAGACCGACGCGCTGGTGCTGGTGGTTTCCGAGGAGACGGGCAAGATCTCCCTCGCGCACGACGGGCGGCTGCACCGGTACGCGCCGGATGACGTCGAACGGCTGTTGCTGCGGTGGTTGCGGAAGTCGATGCCCAAAGAGACGCACCGGCCCTTCTCCCTGCTGGAGTGGCTGGCGAATCAGTTGAGACTCGCGGTACGGCGGGCGAAGGAACCGGGGAAGGAGGGGACGCATGAATCTCAAAGATAACCTCTCCTGGTTGAAGCAGCTGTTCGTCCGGAACGCCTTCTGGAAGCTGACGTCGCTGGTGCTGGCGACGGTGATCTATTTCTCAATCCGGTCGGAGGTCAGCCATGTGCGTGAAGTCACCTTCCCGGTTGAAGTGGAACAGCAGGAAGAGCGGGGCGTGAATGTGATGGAGGGCGCGGTCGTCGAATCGATCGAGCCGCAGGCGGTCCGGGTGGTGTTGCGCGGTTCATACGCGGATGTCACGCAACTCTCCGAGAAAGACCTGCGTTGCCTGATCCGTCCGCGCCAGAAGCACGGCGCGCTGTTGGACACGGTCAGGATGCATATCCGTTCCTCGAATTTGCGGGGGTTCCGCGGGGCGCGGGTGGTCCAGATCGTGCCGAACGAGGTGAACGTGAAGTTCGATGTCCCGTCCAGCCGTCAGCTCGACATCGAGCCCCCGGTGGTCGAAGGCCGCGCCCGCGGACGGGTTGAACTCTCGTGCGAACTGACCCATGCGGTGGTGAAGGGGTCGCGCCGCCTGCTCAGTCCGCTGGATCCGGAGAAGATCAAGATCCAGGCCGAGCCGGTCAATGTGGAGGGGCGGACCCAGACCTTCTCCACACGGGTGAAGCTGTTGCCGCCGGGTGAGGTGCCCAACGGCAAGGTCGATCCGCCGGAGATGATGGTGAACGTGAAGGTGATCAACGAGAAGACGACCGCGCGGATCGACCATGTGCCGATTGAGATTCTGCGTCCGACCGGCGCGGCGACCAAGAACTGGAAGGTGTCGCCCGCATGGGTGGATGTCGAGGTGTCGGGTCGGGCGGAGGTCGTTCAGGGGATTGTCTTCGGAGATCTGCTGGCCTCCGTCAATGGGGACATCCCGGTGATCGCCGGCGTTCTGACCAACGATGTTCCGGTGACGATCCATGTCCGCCAGGGGGTGACGGTGGATGAGCTGAAGATTTTCCCGGCAACGGTGAAGCTGATTGCCGAAACGCCGCCCGAACCGCCGAAACAGGAAGAGGGGGAGAAGACACCCGCGCCGGAGGCGGAACCGAAAGCGGGTGAGCCGGCGAAAGAATTGACAGGTGGAGAGTGATGGAAAAGCGTGAGTTGGATGCGGAGAAATGGGTGGATTCAGAACGGATTGCGCAGCACCGGCTGATCGGTGTGCTGCTCTTCCCGGTGGCCCTGTTTCCGCTGTTGAGTCTGTTGACCTATAATTGGCGGGATATTTCGTGGCTGAACTCCCCGCCCCTGAGCCCGCCCGCCAATCTGATTGGAATGGTCGGGGCCTGGTCGGTGTTTGTCGGCTACAGCCTGATCGGCCTGGCCGTTTGGATCGTTCCGGTTTTGACCCTCTTTTTCAGCGGCATGCTGCTGTATGGCCGGATCATGCGGGTGGGACTTCGGGCGTTTTGGATGGCGCTGTTTGTGGTGGCGCTGTGCTGCCTGATCCAATTGGGGAGCGCGACGACCTTTGATGCGTTGTTGGGCGAGTTGAACATGCGCCCGAATGCGGGTGGGGCGATCGGGTATTGGGTCATGACCCGTCTGCTTGAACGCTGGTTCAGTCCCTTCGGAGGTGGGGCACTGATGCTGAGCATCATGTTGCTCTCGTTGGTGTTGGCGATTGGCCCGGGTACCCTTTTCGGGTGGGTGAGACGGCTTTCCGGATGGTGCACAAGGGGTGTCGGGAGTCTTTTCCATCGCGATCACGATACGTTTGCCGAGGGGGATGACGGGCATACGGATCAGGTTGGAGAGGATGGCCTAACGGCGAAGGAACGGAAACGACAGGCGAAGGAGGCCGCCAAGGAGGCGGCGCGGAAAGCGCGTGAGGAGGCTCGTGCGGCCCGCGAGGCGGAGCGGGAACAGAAGCGTGTGGAGAAGGAGCGGAACTCGTTTTCCCATCAGCGGACCGAACGCCAGGAACAGCTGAAGCAGATGCAGGAAGCGGCCCGGGCCGAACAGTTGAAATACCGGTTCAGCCATCCTGAACAAAGCGCGGAAGAACAGCGAATGGAGCAGATCCGGCAGCGGGCGGAGGCGGCCCGGCTTGCCGCCGNNGCCCCCAGCCGCGCCAATGCGGTTATCCCGAATGATCCGTCACCGGTCATGCCGGTATCCGTTGCCGCCACACCTTCGGTCAGTGCGCCGGCGCCTGTCGCCGCTGCGCCCGCCGTCAGCGCCCCGGCCGCCATTCCCTCGCGCAAACCGGAGTCGAAGTCCATCGCGCTCTCCGTCAAGCCCAGTTCGGCCGCGCTCGCTTCGGGCAAGGCGAAGGCCGAGCGNNAAGGCGGAGGCGGATGACCAGCCCGAATCCGATGCCGCCGAACCCGTCACGTACGATCTGCCGCCGCTCTCCCTGTTGAACGAGAGCAAGCCGGAGATCGCCGACCATGGGAACGTGCAGGAAACGGCCCAGATGCTGGTCGATGCTTTGGCGAGGTTCCGGATCTCCTCGGAGGTTGTCCGGGTCACGCCGGGTCCGATCGTGACGCAATACGAGGTCCGGCCCGCACCCGATGTGAAAGTCGAACGGATTAAGAATTTGGCGGATACGCTTCAGATGACCCTTTCGGCGACCAGTCTCCGAATCGAGGCGCCGATTCCCGGC
>DBXN01000122.1:28565-59017 GCA_002309585.1 Verrucomicrobia bacterium UBA1211 | reverse complement strand
TCGGTGACCTTCGGCGAGATTGTCCGCGGTGAGGTCTTTCAGAACAACCGGTGCGAGATCCCGCTGCTTCTGGGCAAGGATGTCTCCGGCGCGGATATGATTGTCGATCTCGCGAAACTGCCGCATCTGCTGGTGGCGGGTTCGACCGGTTCCGGAAAGAGCGTGTGCCTGAATTCCATCATCATCGGTCTGTTGATGAGCCGCACGCCCGACCAGTTGCGGCTGATTCTGGTGGATCCGAAACGGGTGGAGTTCACCCCCTACAACAACCTGCCNNACCTGCCGCATCTGCTGGTCCCGGTGATCACCGATCCGAAGAAGGTCGTGTTCGGCCTGCGGTGGGCGATTGTCGAGATGGAACGCCGGCTGAAACTCTTCCAACGGTACGGAAAGCGGAATATCGTCGCATACAACACACGTGAGCGGACGCATCATTCTGACGAGCTGTTCGATATGCCGCCCGATGAGGACACCCTCCCGTATATCGTTGTCGTGGTGGATGAGGTGGCGAGTCTGATGCAGCTGAAGGGCGTGGGCAAGGAGGTCGATGCCGCGATCTCGAAGCTGGCGGCCCTTTCGCGCGCGGCCGGCATCCATCTGATCTTGGCGACGCAGCGGCCCTCCGTCGATGTCATCACCGGTACGATCAAGAACAATGTACCGGGGCGGATCGCCTTCAAGGTGACCCAGTCGAACGACAGCCGGACTATCCTCGATTCGCCGGGCGCGGAAACCCTGATCGGCAAGGGCGACATGCTCTATCTGAAGAATGACGGGCAACTGGTCCGCGCACAGGGCGCCTGGCTGGATGACAGCGAGGTGGCCCGCGTCACAGAATATGTCTGCGAGCACTATCAGCCCATTTATGACCAGGGGTTGAGCGAAACGCTGGACAAGGTCGAGAGCCAGTCGGAGGCGGATCAGTTGAACGAGGAGTTGGAAGGCTCCAAGAACAAGGACAAAGTTGACGCTGAAGAGTCGCAAGGCGGAGCGGTCAATGGCCCCGACAGCGATGAAGAGGTCATGAAGAACGCGATCGAGGTGATCTACCGGATGAACCGCGCGTCGACAACCGTTTTGCAGCGCCGTCTCAAGATCGGGTATACCAAGGCCTCTCGGATCATGGACATGCTGGAGGAGCGCGGTTATGTCGGGCCTCAGAACGGCGCGGCGACGCGTGAGATTCTGGTGGATCTCGGACCGATTGTGGCGCAGAATTCGGGCTTTGATCCGGCCGAGGCGATGGCGATGAACGCCGAGATGGCGGCCGAGGCGCAAGCGGCGGAGCTCTCCCAAGGGGCTGCTCCGGGGGCGGTCGGCGATGGCAGCGGGAATGGGGAGGAATAGCGATGGCCTTAGGTGAGATTTTACGGAATGCGCGTCTGGCGAAGGGATATACGCCCTCTCAAGTGGCGGAAAACACCCATCTGCTCGTCCAGATCATTGAGAATATCGAGCAGGAGGATTTCCACCGGATTGCGGCGGCGATCTACGGTCGCGGATTTGTCAAGCTCTATGCGGAGTTTCTGGGACTCGACCCCGATCCGTTGATGCGGGAGTTCATGTTACTCTATGACGGGAGTAAGGCCGCGATGGTGAAAACCCGCGCGGAACCGGTGAAGCCGCAGACGCTTCCCGAGCAGAACCGCGTTTACCCGGACCGGCCGCCCGCCGCCAAGCCGGCAACGGAGACGACCCCCGCCCAATCGCCGATTGCCACACGGCGCCCGGCCTTTAACGATCCGCGGCCCGCTCCGCAACAGCCCGCTCCCGCCGCGAAACGGGAGGAGGAAACGGTGATTATCACTCCCGCGCAGCCCTCGCGCACAGAACCGGATCGGTCCGTGGCGAACACGCCCAATGCCGAACCGGTTCGCGTTGAGGTCGCCCTTCCCCCCGCTGAAGAGCGTGGGGTGGAAGCGGTTCCGGCCGATGTGGAACCGGTGCCGGAACCGGCGCCGATCTCCGTATCACCGGACCCTGATCCGTTGCCGATTCTGCCGCTGGTCAGGCCGTCGGCGAAACAGACCCTCAATCTGCCCAAACGGGATGAGCGGGTCCACCTGACCCGTTCGCCGGAGAACAGGTTGATTCAGCTTCCGGCCGAACCGAAGGCCGAGCCTGATGATCCCGAGACGATTCATGTTGTGAAGAAAGCGGGACCGATCCATGTCGAGGTGGAGGAGACGCCTCCCAAGCCGCCCGCGCCACCGGAAGACGGGTCCCTTCTCCCGGGACTCTTCCCCGAATCGGAGTATCCCGCGTATGAGTCGGAACCGGCGGAGGATGAGCCGGAAGAGGAGATCGCTCCGAAGAAGCGGTTCCGTTTCCCGTTCAAGGAGAAATCCCCGGAGGAGGTCGCGGCCGAGAAGGCGGCGCGCGAGGAGCGTCGGGCGGAACGGCGGGAAGCGATTGCAAACGGATGGAAGACGGTCACGCGCAGTTGCTCCGACGGATGGCGCGCGGTCACCGGTCATCTGCGCGGAATCGCGGTGGCGGTCGGATCCCTCGCCGCCGCCGTGTTTGTGGTCATCGGCATCCGCATGCTGTTCAAGATGACCGAACGCCAGGCGTTGGATACCGCCTCGACCGCGGTTGAGGTCTGCGATCCGCCGCCCGCACTGTACGTGGATTGATCAGAGACGGGGGCTGTACGGATGGGTAAAGGGGCCAATGACCGGAATATGGCGCTGGAGACGCTGGAACGGCTCCTCGGATACCGTTTCAACGATCAGTCGCTGTTGCGGACGGCATTGATCAATCCCTCGTACCGTTCCACCCATCCCGAGATCTCCGCGACACAGGACAACCAGCGGCTTGAGTTTCTGGGGGATGCCGTGTTGGGGTTGCTTTCAGCGGAACAACTCTATAGCCGGTATCAGGGTGATCGAGAGGGATCGCTCTCCCAGTTGCGGAGTCATCTGGTCTCCGGTCGCGCCCTGGCCCAGCTGGCCCGCCGGATCGGTCTCGGTCCCTACCTGCTGCTCGGGAAGGGGGAGACGTTGCGCGCCGGACGGGAACATGACAAATACCTGACGGATGCGGTGGAGGCGATTTTCGGCGCGATCTGGATCGATGGCGGTTGGCCGGCCGTTTCAAGCGTCTATGCCTTTCTGAAGATCGGGCAGGAGTCGGTTTCGCTGGAAACCCTCGTTCAGGAAGAGAATCCGAAGGGCGCCCTGCAGATGTTTGTCCAAAAGCGGGGCTTGCTGGAGGCGCCGACGTATGCGCTGGTTTCGTCGGAAGGTCCTGAGCATGCGCCGGAATTTACGGTTTGCGTCATGATCGCGAACGGAATGTCAGCTGAGGGACGGGGCCGGAGCAAACATGCGGCGGAGGTCGATGCGGCCCGGCAGTTGCTCCGGATCCTGATGAAGAGTGACGAAGAAGAAACGGGAAAGGATCAACCATGCTGAAATTGACTTTTTACGGCGCGGCGCAGGTTACGACCGGATCGATGCATTACGTTGAGGCGAACGGCCTGAAGATCCTGCTGGATTGCGGTCTCTACCAAGGCCACCGGAAAGAGGCGTTTGAGGTGAACCGCCAGATGCCGATCGATCCGCAGACGATCGACGCGGTGATTCTCTCCCACGCGCACGTGGACCACAGCGGAAACCTGCCGAGCCTGACCCGCCGGGGTTTTCATGGCAAGATCTATTCGACACCCGCGACATGCGATCTCTGTGACATTCTTCTGCGGGATTCCGCTTTTCTCCAATTGCGCGATCTCGAAATCGTTAACAAGAAACGGGCCCAGCAGGGACAGCATCTCTTTGAACCGCTCTATGAGCCGGAGGATGTCGACCAGGTGATGAAGTGTTTCCGGCCTGAGGTGTTGAAGCGCCAGGTCGATCTTGGGAATGGCGTCTCGTTTATCTTCCACAACGCCGGCCATATTCTCGGTTCGGCGCAGATCCAGCTCGATGTCCAGGACGCACGGAACGGGAACCGCCGGCTGCTCTTTTCCGGTGATCTGGGACAGACCCAGCAGCCGATTCTTCGGGATTACGACTACCCCGAAGGCGCGGATACGGTCCTGATCGAAAGCACCTATGCGGATCGGGACCACCCCTCCAGCGAGGATGTCAAGGGGCGTCTGAAGGCGCTAATGGATGACATCTGCCAACTCCGTTCCAAACTGATCATTCCCGCGTTCAGCGTCGGGCGGACCCAGCAGATTCTCTACTATCTGAACCGGCTCCAGGAGGAGCATCGGCTGCCGGATATCCCGATCTTTGTGGACAGTCCCCTTTCCCTCAAGGCGACCCAAATCTACGAACGCCACCGCGAGTGCTATGATGAGGACGCATCCGACATCCTCCGGCAGGGGATCGATCCGATGAAGTGCAGGGGATTGCAGTTTGTCGAATCGCCCGAACAGTCGATGGCGCTCGACCGTCAGGAGGGGCCGATGGTCATCATCGCGGCCTCGGGAATGTGCGAGGGCGGGCGTGTGCTTCACCACCTGCAGGCGACGATCACCGATCCCCGCAACGTGATCCTCTTTGTGGGATTCCAGGCGGAAAGCACGTTGGGCCGCCGGATCGTCGAACGGCAGACACCGCTGAAGATTCTGGGCGAGACCTATTCATTGGGTGCGCGCGTCCATACCATCAACGCCTTGTCGGCCCATGCCGACCGTCACGGGTTGATGAACTGGTTTGACGGCATTAAGGGTAAGCGCCTGAAACACGTTTTCGCCGTTCATGGTGAGCCGGACAATGTGACCGCAATGAAGGCGTTGCTCAAGACGCACGGGTTCGACAAGGCCGTCGCGCCCGTGAAGGGGCAGAAATTCGATGTGAGCGCTTCTTAAGTACCGACTGAAACCGGACATCGGATCGTGACGTTGACTTTCAAGCAAAAAAGGAGAATACACAATGGCTGAAACAAACGAGAAACAACCGGGCAAGGGGAAAGGCTGCGGCTTCGGCTGCGCGGCGTTGATCGCCGCCGTCCTTTGCATCGTGGGGTTCTTCTGTCTGATTATCCTCATGGGAATCGGTTCGCTCATGAAGGGGAAATCGCGTTTCTTATGGGACAGTGAAAATGCCTCCGCCCAGTTCGGGAAGGATGAGATGCCGGAAATGAAAGAGATTTGGTCCTCCGGCAATGGCGATGTCAAGGTCGTGCGGATCCCGCTGACGGGTATGATCTTGCTGAATAACGACTCGCCGTTCCATACGGGAACGGCTGATCAGACGTTGCGCGCGATCCGCCGCGCCACCCATGACAAGGATGTCAAGGGTTTGCTTCTTGAGATCGACAGCGGGGGCGGCGGCGTCACGGCGAGCGACATCCTGTATCAGGCGGTCAAGACCTTCAAGGCGGAGGAGGAGGGCCGGTTTGTGGTGGCCATCATGGGGGATGTCGCCGCGTCCGGCGCCTATTACGTCGCGCTTGCGGCCGACCGGATCCTCGCGCATCCGACAACCATCACCGGTTCGATCGGCGTGATTATGCAGTCCTACAATGTGAAGGCGCTGGCCGAGAAGCTGGGTGTGAGTGACGTCACGCTGAAATCGGGCAAGAATAAGGATCTGCTGAATATGTTCCAGGATGTGAACGAAGAGCAGAAGGCGATTGTCCAGAAGGTGATCGACGCCTCGTATGACCGCTTTGTTTCGCTGGTTGTCGAGAACCGCAACATCCCGAAAGAGAAGGTGCTGCCGCTCGCCGACGGACGGATTTTCTCCGCGGTGGATGCGGTCGAGAAGCAGCTGATTGACGGAATCGGTTATTTCGATGACGCCCGCCGGGCGCTCGCGAAACTCCTCAAAGAGGAGGATGTCGAGGTCTATCGCTACGAAGAGGAGGCCTCTTTAATGGATCTCCTTTCCGGATCCGGGATCGGTTTTTCCTCCAACATCCATCAGTTGCTTCAGGATCAGGAGCCGAGGCTGATGTACCGGATGGATCTGCGGTAGGGGGCGAACGGGACGAGGTGGCGTGATGATGCGGTATACGATCAAGAAAACAGCGGAAACGGCGCTTGAGTCAGTCGATTTCGGCCAGGCGGAAACGGGACGGCTTGAGGTGGTCCGTCCCGAATCCTCCCTTCCGGTTCCCGATGTGTCTTTCCGCGTCCTCCATGACACGGCCAACCTCTATGTCCGCTTTGATGTCAAAGACCGTTATCTCCGCTCGATCCAGACGAAACGCCATTCCGCCGTCTGTACCGACAGCTGCGTCGAGTTCTTTGTCCAACCCAAATCGGGCAAGGGATATTTCAACATCGAGATCAACGCGGGCGGGACCCTCCTCTGTTTTTATGTGGAGGATCCGGCCCGCACCCCTTCGGGGCTGGCGAAATTCACGCCGCTGCCGGATGACCTGTGCGACCGCATCACGATCCGATCCTCTCTCCCGAGGACGATTGATCCCGAAATAACCCAGCCGACGGCATGGCACCTCTCGTATCGGGTTCCTTTCGCGGTTCTGGCCTCCTTTACCGGCCCGCTGGACACCGCCACACCGTGGCGGGGCAATTTCTACAAATGCGCGGACCGGACCTCCCATCCCCACTGGATGGCCTGGTCACCGATCACCGCACTCAATTTCCACCTCCCCGCCTGTTTCGGGGAACTGCGGTTTGAATAGGGCAGACTACTTGATCGAATAGCGGGTCGCTTTGGTCAGTGCTTTCCACAACTGCTCGGGCGTTTCCGCCGCCATCACCGCGGTGCGGTTCTGTTCCTTCATGAAGGTGTCGGTCAGGAGCGAGAGCAGCCTCAGGTAAAAGGCGCTGACCGCCGTCGGGATCGTGATCAGAAAGATGATGTGCGTCAGGTTATCCGACTCGTCAAAACGGATCCCTTTCCGCGAAATACCCAACGCCATCGTCAAGCCGCCCCCTTCGACGCCCCGAACGTGGGGGAACGCCAAACCGTGCTCCATCGCCGTACTTAAGACCGCTTCGCGTTCCAAAGCGCCGCGGACCAGTTTGTCGGCGCCGGAGACAAAGTGTTTGGCCTCCATCAAGGCCGCCAGCTCCGCGATCGCGCTATCGCGGGTTTCCGCCTTTAGATTCGGAATCATCAGGGATTCGGCGGAAAAGCGGGAGATGCCCGATTTGCGGGGCGCGGTGCGGCTCGGCATCTCACCGACCCAGCGGGGCGCGTCCGTCTCTTCGAAGAGAATCCGTGCGCAACTGGGGCAGTTCTGGAGCTGCTTGCAGAGACGGACCGCCTGCACTTGCGCGATCGGCAACCGCATGCCGCAGATGGAACAGCACCCGTTATACATCGGGGCGACCACGATATGGTCTTTGGTGTAAAGCCGCTGATAGAGCGATTTGACATCTGGAGGCAACTTACTGGTCATCTGGTCAATCGACTCATTCAACCGATCCAAATGCGCGCCGTCACCCGTCATCCGATGCTCGTCACGGATCAACACCAGCTCTTGCAATTGGTTGAGATGATTGATTAAACTCTGCATAAAATCCTTCCCTCGTCATTCTCTCGGTTTTCCAAACGATGCACCATTATGGTAGATAGGGGGCGTTCTTGTCAATGTCAAATCGGGATTATAAGGGGAAAGGGGAACGGGGAAGGGTGCTCGGTGTGCGGCGTGACGCGTGTCCCATAACCTTTTAACTCTTTAACCTTTTAATCGTTTAATCTTTCTTTCAGGTGGACATCGATCTGCTTGAAGGGGATGCGGATGCCGTTTTGGTCGAAGCGTTGCTTGATCATCTCGTTGCAGGTGAAGTAGACCTTCCAGTAATCCGCGTTTTTCGCCCAGGGGCGGATGCAGAAATTGACGGAAGACTCGTCGAACTTGATCACCTCGATGGTGGGGGTGGGCTCGGGCAGGACCAGCGGACAGGCGGTGACCGCCTCCATGATCAGTTCACGCGCCTTGGCGATGTCTTCACCGTAGTCGATGCCGATCGTCAAATCGACCCTCCGGGTCGGAAGGGCGCTGAAGTTGGTGATGGCGGCGCCCCAAACGCTCTTGTTCGGAACAACGACCTTCTTGTTGTCCGCCGTCGCAAGCGTGGTGGCCATCATGTTGAGCTCTTTGACGGTGCCGTCAATCCCGCTGATCGAGACATAATCGCCGATCGCGAAAGGATGGTTGATCGCGATCATCATCCCGGAGGCGAGGTTACTGAGCGAGTCCTGGAAGGCGAAACCCATGATGAAACCGGTCACGCCCAATCCCGCGATCAGCGGCGCCACATTCACGCCGATCCGCTGGAGAACGATCATCAGCAGCAGGGCCCAACAGCCCTTGTGGATCACGCTCGCGATGAAATCCTCAAGCAGGGAGTTGATGTTGGATGTCTTCTCCAGCGCTTTGCGGGAGATGTGGACAATCACCCGGATCAGGATCATGCCCACGAAGAGGATGACCAGCGCGATCAGAATGTTGATCAGATAGGAGATACCGTTTGTCGAGACCCAATCCACCATCTGCTGGCAAACCGCTTTGGTCTGTGAGATTTCCTGCGACAGGGCCGATGAGGCCTGTTTGGCGACGGCGGTCATGTTAGTCGCGACAATGACCTCATTGGTCGCGTTAATCGCGGTCACGGCTTCATTTGTCATGGTCTTCTCCTTCTCATCAGACGGACGTTCTTTGCGGTGTTACCGGAGCGCCTGCGGGACATAGGGACGCGGCTCGACGATCGCCTTGTAGGCGGGACGGATGATGGGGCCGCCGTTCAACAGCTCCTCGATCCGGTGGGCACACCAGCCGACCACGCGGGCGATGGCGAAAATCGGCGTGTAGAGATCGATCGGGATGTTCAGCATGTCATAGACGAATCCCGAATAGAAGTCAACATTCGCGCAGAGCTCACGCGGCTTGGCGCGGTTCTGGTTGAAGACCTCCGGCCCCAGCCGTTCGATCAGCTCATACAGCGCCATCTCCTCGTCGCGACCCTTCGCTTTGGCGAGTTCGCGCGCGCGCGCCCGCAACATCTCGGTCCGGGGATCGGAGATCGTGTAGACCGCATGGCCCAGTCCGTAGATCAGACCCGTGCCGTCGCCCGCCTCCTTATTGAGGATCTTGCGTAGGTAGTCGGCGACCTCGTTCTCGTTGTCCCAATGCTCGACATTCTCCTTGATTTCCATCATCTGCTGCATCACGCGCAAGTTCGCGCCACCGTGGCGGGGTCCCTTCAGCGAGAGGGCGGCCGCCGCGATCGCGGCGTAGGTGTCGGTGAATGACGAGGAAACGACATGGGTGGTGAAGGCGGAGTTGTTACCGCCGCCGTGTTCCGCATGGATCACGAAACAAAGATCGAGCAGTTCCGCCTCCAGCGGGGAATAGAGTCCGTCCTCACGGATCAGACGCAGAAAATTCTCGGCCGTGCTCAACTCCGGTTCGGGATAGCGCAGCAGGAGACTCTGGCCCATGTGGTAGTGGGCTTTGGCCTGATAGGCGTAGGCGGCGATGGTGGGGAACTGGGCGATCAGTTCGATGCTCTGGCGGAGCAGGGTGTCCAGATCCAGCTGGTCGGGTGCAGGATCGTAGGTGTAGGCCATCAGCACCGCCCGGGCGATGCTGTTCATGATGTCCTTGCCGGGCGCGCGGATGATGGCGCTCTCTTTGAACCCGTCAGGTAGCCGGCGGAACGATCCCAGCGTCTTCTTCCACGTCTCAAGCTCATCCCGCTTGGGCAGGTCACCGAAGAGGAGCAGATAGGCGCACTCCTCGAATCCTGAACGGCGCTCATCCTGGAAGCCCTTCACTAGGTCGGTCAGATTGATCCCGCGGTAAAACAGCTGGCCGGGAACGGCGACCTTCTCGCTTTCGGAAATCATATAGCCGTGGACGCTGCCGATACTGGTCAGCCCAACAAGCACACCCGTGCTGTCGGCGTTGCGCAATCCGCGTTTGACGTTATACTTCGCGTACAATTCGGGATCAATCTTGCCGTTTGCGCGGATTTTATCCGAATAATTTCTCAGCAAGGCCGCATCAATTTTCGGATTGGTCAACTGTGTTACCATCTGCAAAGGTTCTCCTCTCTAAAAACAATTTGATATTTTGACAAAGTTAGGTCGGGAAAGCAATGATAATTTACAGGCAACCATTTCTGACTCATGAGAGGGAACAGAAAAGAGTGATCACTGATCAGTGGTCAAACCACAGACACTGTTGAGAGTTGAGCGTTGAGAGTTAAGCCTAATCACCCAATCACCTGACCAGGGCGACTGGCTTTTAATCGTTTAACCTTACCCCAACGCTCAACGGTAGTGGGTATCCAGCGCGGTTGCGGCATTTGCTTACGGCATCGCCTTCTCCTCGATTCTCCCAGTCCGGGGATAGTACCGCGCGGTCTTGCGGGACACGGGCAATGTAACGGTGAGGATCGCCGCATTGGAGTTCATCGCGAAAGACGGGACTTCGTTGGTGGCAAGAGAACAAAGTCTGCGCCCGCTTCCGACGAACAGAAACCGTGAGGTCTCAACAGTATTCAAATACACATAGACAGGGAGCATATCCGTGTCAACTTGATAGGATGACTTGAAACACAACTTTCCGTCCGATATTTTCCTGTCGAGGACCCTTCAAAATGTCTCCTGCTTCGTCAACATGCGTGCGAATCATGGAATACTCTTTAGACATACGCACCTTTGTGTGTGCGCTTAATGCGGACGGATCTGAGAAAAACATCTGCCCACGACGATTATCTGGAGGGAACGACAAGACAGGAATTACATTTGTTCCATTGTTTCTTAAATAGCACGATATGGCTATGGATTCGTCCGTGAAAGAGAAAGGGTGTTCCGCCTGAATCCGAACCGAGACATTCGTTACCCCCGTGGCGACGATGGCAACCATAATCGAAAATAACGCAACATACTTTCTCATGGTTTCTCCTATGTTCATCCCCCGGTTCGTCAAATACTGGACACCCGCTTGTCCGGCATTGAACAGCATCACACCGTCCGTTCCGTTCGGATACGGTATTCCATTCATTGTTAGGATACAGTATGCCGTATTTTGGGCAGAAAGGCAACGGTGGAATTCAACCAGGACTCGTTTGGATTCCCACACAGAGCCTCCGAGGGTTCAGGGTGTGCGAAATCTCTGCGTCTCCGCGTCTCTGCGCGAGATATAAAATCGTTGTCTGCGCCGAACGTTTCCACTACAATTTCTTCTATAAAAACTCAAACGTATTGGGATGGGGACCATTCGACCGTATGTTTTGCACCCTATCGTGCGGCCTGTAGGTTGCGCCGGAAGGAGGTCAGACATGAGGATCGGCTGTACACGCGGGGATGTCAAAACGTTGCCGCCAGGTGGAAATCTAGTGTGGAACTTTGGAGGTATACCTCTGTTCGATATGTCGCCGCTCGGAACAAACCAAATGCGGGCTGTCGTCTTAAGGGAACGAACGAGTGGGCCCGGTCGCCGCTCTGCCCCGTTCGGTTCTCAACGCGTAAAATCGCTTCTGGAACGCTCGTATTTAGTAGGGATTACACGCTGAACGGTCAGGGACGGCGGCTGAATGTAAACCGGCTGGAAGAGGATGGACGACAGATTCTCTTCGATCACCACTCAAGGATCGTCTCGTTCCCCATCGGCGACACGGTCACGTTCGCCTTGGACGAGACAACGGGGACGTTGACCGTCACCTCGTCCTCCGGGGCTAGCGTCCGATGGGACACGGTAAACCAACGGCGGCTGACGAATGAAAATGAAGAGTGAAGAGAGAAGAATGTTCTCAACGCTCAAACGTTGATGGTGCGGTGGCAGGTGGTTTGGTGGTTGGGTGGTTCTCATTTCCATAATGCCACATTGGCATATTTCCACAATGCCATAATCGCCCTTGGGGCGTGTTTATTGTTTTCCCCTCTGGCTGGTTGTGGTAAACTTTTCCCGTTTCCTCACATTGAAAGGGCTTTGCGATGAGAACGATTGAGGCGGCCGACCGTCAGGCCTATCGGCGGATGACGACGGATGAGTTGCGTGAGCATTTTGTGGTGGAGAACCTCTTCCAACCCGGTACGATCCAGCTGGTCTACACCTCGGTGGACCGTGCGGTGGTGGGCGGGATTGTTCCCCTTGCGGATCCGCTGCCGCTCCAGGGCGGGGCGGAGATGGCCTGCGCCTATTTCTGCGAGCGTCGCGAGGCGGGCGTCATCAATCTGGGCGGTGCGGGGAGCGTGACGGTGGACGGGGTTGACTATCCGCTCGAAAACCGCGAATGTCTCTATATCAGCCGTGGCAGCCGGGAGATTCTCTTCCGGAGCGAGCGGCAGGAGGCGCCCGCGCAGTTTTATCTGGTCTCCTATCCCGCGCACACGGCCTATCCGACCACAAAAATGTCGGTCAAGGACGCCAACACGTTGGAATTGGGATCGCTGGCCGAATCCAACCGCCGCACGCTCCGCCAGTATATCCGTCCCGGATTTACCGAAAGTTGCCAGCTGGTCATGGGTTTCACGCAGCTGCACGAGGGAAGCGTCTGGAACTCCTTCCCGCCGCACACCCATGATCGCCGGACCGAGGTCTACTGCTACTTTGATCTGCCGAAGGACGGCATGGTGATGCATCTGCTGGGCGAACCGGAGGAGACCCGGCATGTGGTCCTCCGCGAGAAACAGGTGGTCCTCTCGCCCCCGTGGTCGATCCACTGCGGTGCGGGTACGGGCGCCTACACCTTTGTCTGGGCGATGGGCGGCGAGAACCAGGTCTTCGACGACATGGACGCCTGCGATATGAAACGGTTCAGATGAGCAGGAAAAAGAGGGTAAAGGAACCGCTGATCGTCAGCTGGCTGGCCTATATCGCCATCCGATGCGTCTTCGCGCTCTACGGTCTAATTCCGGCCCGGAAGGCCTATGGCATCGGCTCGGCGTTCGTCACGTTCTTTTATCCGCTCTTCCGAGGGCGCCGCAAGGTGGCGGTCGATAACATCCTCAGAGCAGGCATCACCGATGACCCGAAGGAGGCCGACCGGATCGCGCGGCGCGCCTTCGGCCATTTCGCGGGCCATCTCTGCGAGGCGCTGAAGGTGGGGCAGGTCGTGACGGCCGAAAATTGGCGGGACCATCTGCGTTTCGACGGCCCGGAGGAGACCCGGACCCTGCTGCTGGAACGTCCCGATCTGCCGGTCATGATCCTGACGGGACATCACGGTGTTTGGGAAGCGGGAGGGATTGTGCTCTCCTACAGCCGTCCGCTGATCGCGGTGGCGCGGAAAATGAACAATCCCTTTCTGGAGCGCTATTTCAAGACCCATCACTTCCGGGGTTCCATTACCGTAATCTCCAAAAAGAAGGGGTTTACGCCCGACATCATCCGCCAGTGGAAGCAAAGTTGCGCCGCGATGACGCTGGTGATGGACCAGCACGCCAACAAGAAGCAGGGTATCGTGGTTGATTTTCTGGGTCGTCCCGCCAGTACCCACACGTCGCCCGCCCGTCTCCATCTGGCGACAGGTATCCCGATGCTGATCGGGTCGTTCGTCCGGGATGCGCCGTTTCAATACCGGATCCTGACCGACACGCCGTATGTCTTTCGGCCGACCGGCAACCGGAATGCCGACACGGAGGCTGTTTTGAAAGAGGTGAACCGCCGTCTGGGCGAGGTGATCCGGAAGTATCCCGAGCAGTATCTCTGGGCGCATAAACGGTGGCGCGTGGAATGAGCGAGACGCCGTCCATCTCCGTTGTGATCCCGACCTTCAACCGCGCAAAGATGGTTTGCGACTGCGTGGCGAGTCTGCTGGAGACCGGCTGGCCCGCGCTGGAGATAATCGTTGTGGATGACTGTTCGCCGGACGACACCGCGAAGCGGTTGGCCGCGCGATTTCCAAACGATTCGCGCGTCCGTTATCTCCGGAATGAGCGGAATGCGTTTCAGGCCTATTCCCGAAACCGCGGCGCGGCGGTCGCGACGGGCGCGTATATTCTCTTTCTGGATGACGACAACGTGGTCGCCCCGACGATTTTCACCGAACTGATCGCCGCGTTCGGGCGCCATCCCGATGCAGGTCTGATCGCCCCGCTCGCGATTCACCGGCGGCCCGGTAGGGAGAATGTGATCTGGACGTTGGGAAGCGACTTCAACCGCTGGACCTCACAGCCCCGTGACTACAAGCCGAACCTCGCGGTGGGCGCGTTCGATGCCGAATCGGAGGGAAGGATCGATTTCCCGACCACCTACAGCCCGAATGGGTTCATGGTGCCCAAGGCGGTCTGCGATGAGTTGGGCGGGATGGATGAACGGTATGTCCAGATATTCGAGGAGTCGGATTTCGGCTGGCGGGTAGGGGAGTCGGGACGGAGTGCGTGGATCGCGTCCCGCGCCCGTACGGACCACTACGGGTATCTGGAGCCGGGATGTGTCCCGGCGCTCCGTCAGCTGGGTATCGAGAAGGCGTACCGCACCTATTGTTTCGCACGGAACAGGCTTCGTTTCGCGCGCCGCCACTTCACGTTTCTCCAGCGGCTTTCCGTTACGCTGCTCTTCGCCCCGCTCTCGGTCCTCTACTACGGCGGGGTGGCGCTGAGGCACGGCCGTCCCGACATCGCCTGGGCCTACGCCAAAGGCACCCTGGCAGGGATGATCGGAAGAGGGAATTGAGAGTGACGATCACTCAACGCTCAACCCTCAACGCTCAACGGTTGATGACGTTACAGGCGGGGTGCCGGGGTTTTTGCCGGTTCGGGGTCAAGCATTTTTTGGTATTCGGCGGGGGAATGGGAACCGCTCAGGCAGGGGAAGATGGTGGAACGCGCCGCATCGGTCACGCCGACAAAGGGCAACTGGCTGTCCGGCGGCTCGAAGGTTCCCAGAAAGTATTCGCGCTGGTTGTAGTCGTCGATGTCCAGGCGCACATAGGTGACGGTGTTCGTGTCGATCTTAATCTCACCGCAGCGGAGCAGTTCATAGAACCGCTGACATCGTCCGCACGCCTCGCGGCCGATGGAAACCAGAATCCGTTTCTTCGCTTCGCCGGCTTTTCGGCAGACCGCATTGAAATCCTGATCCTGCGGAAGATAGTCGGGCAGGGCGTAGGCGGTCGGTTTCTTCTGCAAGGCCGCGATCTCTTTCCGCAAGGCATCATGTTCCGGCGACTGCGCGAAGAGGGTTGCGCACAGGCCGATCGCAAAAAAGATAAAAGGTTTCATCGTTATCTCCCGGTTGATAGTTGGAAACAGGGACAAGGTATCATAATGTCAGCCGGTGCCGCAATGGGGAAAAGCGATCGCGGTTGAGGGTTACGGGTTGGGAAAAGCCGGGATCGAAAAAGGAGTAAAACAACTGGTAAAAATACGTAAAGCGGAACGCGGGCTAACTCGCCCGCGCGGACAAGAAAAGTTGTTTCAAAGCGTTGTTTTCAACCTTCATGAACGTCGACGATGAATTGAACAACGGCGTCCAGTTCGTAAGAGACCGATTCTTGCGTCTGAGGAGGGAAATAAGGTATACTGTTTACTGTCCAAGCGGAAGGTGTCGTTTGGCGGAGCGTTGAAAGGGGGAAGCGGATGAGCATGCGGTGGCTGATCGGGGTTTTGTGTTGTATGGTGTTCGGGATGGCCGGCGCGGAGGAGGCGTCTGCGCGTCAGCAGGGACTGTTCCGGTGCCAGATCCATCGCGGGGGCGGCGCCGCGGATCGGCCGGACAATGCCTTGGAGACTTTCCTGTGGGCGTGGGGGCATGGCGTCGCGCCGGAAGCTGATGCTCGGCTGACCAAGGACGGTGTGGCGATCGCGTTGCACGACGACAATCTGAAACGGGTCGGGCGCGGGATCTCCCAGGAGTTGCAGACCCGCAAGATCAACACCTTGAATTGGGATGAAATCCGGGATGTCGATACCGGTTCCTATCTGAACGCCGCTTATGCCTCGACGCGGATTTCGACGATGGAATCGATTTTCGCCGCCATGAAGGGGCGGCCCGATCGGTTGCTTTATCTGGATGAGAAGGGGCACCGCCCGAAATGATGGCGGAGATGGCGATCCGGTTCGGTGTGGAAGAGCAGGTCTACTACTGCTCGCCGCGATTCCAGCTGATCCCACGCTGGAAGAAAGCGGCTCCGAAGGGGAAATCGATGGTTTGGCTGGGCACCTGGCCCAGGGATAACTCCCCGGAATCCATCCAGCGCGCAGAGGCGTTTCTGGACAAAACCTTCGAGGAGATGAAGGTGGTCAACTTTGACGGGATCGACCAGATCCAGATCCATGTCCGGACCGATCTGTCCAAACCCGATCCCTTCTGCCCCAGCACGCCCTATTTGAAGCGGGTGATCGAGATGCTGCATCAACGGGGGATTCTGGTTCAGACGATCACATGGACGGAAGGAAACAATCCCGCCGTTTATGAAAAGCTGTGGGAGCTGGGATTCGACAGCTTCGCGACCGACTATCCGTTTGTCCTCTTCGATGTGATGAAGCGGCTGAAATGAACGGGAAGGGGACGGGTCACGAAGATCGGTCAGGGTGCGAAGAGGCGGATTGATGATGGATTTGACGGAACGTGAGGCTGCTGCGGTAACGCGACTGCAACGGGGAGTGCCGTTGGTGGAACGGCCGTTTCAAGTGATCGGCGAGACCTGCGGATTGTCGGAAGACCAGGTTGTCGGATTAACGGAGCGGTTGCTGGCCAACGGTGAGGCGCGGCGTTTCGGCGGAATCTTCGACGCGCGGCGGATCGGTTTTCGGAGCGCGCTGTGCTGCATGGATGTCCCGGATGCGGATTTGGCGCGTATCGCGGCCGAAGTGGCCGCCGTGCCCGGCGTGACCCACGCCTACGAGCGGGGATGGCCCGAGGCCTTGCCGCGAGATTGGGACGGGGGACCGCGGAACGAACGCTGGCCGAATCTCTGGTTCACGTTGGCGACGGAAGCCGACCGTTTTCCGGAGGAGTTGGAACGGCTGCGGATGCGGTGCGCGCCCTATGCGATCGCGATGTTGCCGGCGGTCCGGCGCTTTAAAATCGATGTGGTGTTTGATGTCCGTACCCGCGACCGGGATGAACGGGTTGAACCCCAAACGGGCGTTTCCCTGTTGCAGCGGGATCAGGAACCGCCGGTTCTCCTTGCGGATGCGGAACGGGACACGGTGCGCCTCTTTCAGGGGCATATCGAGCCGGCGGCGGCCTGTTTTGACGCGCCCGCCCGAAAGTTGGGGGTGCCGGTGGGGGAGCTGTTGGCGCGGTTGGCGAGCTGGCGGGAACGGGGTGTGATGCGGCGGCTCGGACTGCTGCTCCATCACCGCGAGGCGGGATTCAAGGCGAACGGGATGTGCTGTTGGCCATGCGGCGCTGAAGCGGTGTTGGAACGGGGCAGACGGCTGGCCGCCTGCCCGGAGGTGACGCACTGCTACGAACGTCCGGCGCGCGCCGGATTCCCCTACACGCTCTACGCTATGATCCATACCGGCAGCTGGCAGGAGACCCATGCGCTCTTTCAGCGGATTGGACAGGAGGCGGGCTTGGCGGACGGACGGCTGCTCTTCTCCCTGCGTGAGTTTAAGAAAACCAGCATGACCTTTTTTCAACCCGACGGAGGCGGAAGGTGAGTCGGATCGTTTGTGACGCGGCGGTGCCCTATGCGGCGGAAGCGTTCGGTCCCTTGGGGGACCTGACGCTGATCCCCGGCCATGAGATCGTCTCCGAACGGCTTCGCGACGCCGATCTCCTGATCACCACCGATGTCACCAAAGTGAACGCACGGCTGTTGGATGGAAGCGCGGTGCGTTTCTGCGCTGCGACGACCGGTGAGGGTGAGCACTTGGACACCGCCTATCTCGATGCGCACGGGATCGTTTGGTGCGCGGCGGAAGGGTGCGGCGCCGAGAGCGTCTCCGATTATGTGACGGCGGCGCTTTTTTGGTTACGCGAACGATACGGATTTCGTTTTCAGGGGAAGAGCATCGGGGTGATCGGGGCCGGACGGATCGGCCGACGGGTTTGCTGGAAGATGCAGGCGTTGGGACTGAGGGTGCTGGTTTGCGATCCGCTCCGGCGGCGCGATACCACCGATCAGGAAGCGCAAACCTTCCTGCCTCTTGAACGCCTGTTGCGGGAGGCGGATGTCGTGACCTGCCATCTGCCGCTGATCGGGGATGGGCCCGATGCAACGTGGCATCTGCTGGACAGTACCGCCTTCGCACGGATGCGGACGGGTGTGGTGGTGATCAACACCTCACGCGGCGAGATCGTGGACACCAACGCCTGGGTGGACGCGCTGGAGAAGGGGAGTGTCGCCCATGCGGTGGTGGACGGCTGGGAAGGCGAACCCCTCTACCGGAAGGATCTGCTGGCGCGTGCCGAACTGGCGACGCCGCACATTGCGGGATACTCATACGAGAGCCGGGTCAACGGCGCCATGACGGCCTATCGCGCCGCCTGCGCGTTTCTGGGTGTGGAGCCGACCTTCCCGTTCCGGCTGCCGCTTCCTCCGATTCCCGAGTGGTGTGCCGATGCGGCGGGATTGGATGACGAGGAGGTGTTGCGCGAATTGGTTCTGGCCGTTTACGACATCGATGCCGATTCCCGCAGAATGAAGATGTCCTGCGCGGAGGATCTGGTGACGCGCGCCCAGGCGTTCAAGGAACTCCGGTCCTGCTATCCGATGCGGCGGCAATTCAACGCCACACAGGTGGTGGTCGAACATGCCAGGCCGGAGCTGATCAAGAAGATCGAGGGTTTGGGATTCGTTTGCGGATAAGGACCCGAGGGCTTGGGTCCATCCAATGCCGGAGGTGTGGCGATGAAAACGTTTCAAAGGAGAGCGTTTCTGAAAACCGGGATCGGTGCGGCGGCATTCAATCTCGTGCCCCGGTATGTGCTGGGCGGACCGGGATTCGTCCCGCCCAGTGAACAGGTCGCGGTGGCAGTCATCGGCGCGGGCGGCATGGGGATGACGGACGCCCGGGCGTTGCTTGCCGAGCCGGAGGCTCGGATCGTTGCCGTTTGCGATGTCGCGGAGACCGCCGATTTGCGCGATCAATGGTATCGGTGCATCGCGGGGCGTAAGCCGGTGAAACGGTTGATTGAGGAGACGGTCTCCAAGACGGTTCCCGGCTTTACCTGCGCCGAATACGAGGACTTCCGTCTCCTGCTGGAGAAAGAGAAAGGCGTGGATGCCGTTCTGTGCGCCACACCCGACCATCTCCATGCGCCGGTCAGCATCGCCGCGATGCGTGCGGGCAAGCATGTCTACTGCGAGAAACCGCTGGCGCACAGCGTCGAGGAGACACGGCTGGTGGCACGTGTCGCGAAAGAGACCGGTGTCGCCACGCAGATGGGGATTCAGGGTCACTCCAAAACCAGTCTCCAATTGACCGCCGAATGGATTCAGGCGGGCGCGATCGGGACGGTCCGGGAGGTTCACGCCTGGAGCGACGTGGGCCAGTGGGCGACGGGGCAGGGGCGTCCGGCGGACACGCCGCCGGTGCCCGCCGGATTGAATTGGGATCTGTGGCTCGGCCCGCGTCCGTTCCGGCCCTATCATCCCGCCTACGCGCCCTACAATTGGCGCGGATGGTGGGCGTTCGGGACCGGTGCGATCGGCGACATGGCCTGCCACAACATGGATCCGGCGGTCTATGCGCTGAACCTGCATGATCCGCTCTCCATCGAGGCGTGTACCGTTGGGGAGGTGGACAGCGAGGTGACCTCGCATGGCGGGATTTACCGGTATGTTTTTGGCGCCGATGGCGCGCGTCCCCCTGTGACCCTGACCTGGTACGCAGGTGGACTGATGCCGCCCTATCCGGAGGGGCTTGACCCGAACGATCCGCAGCAGCAGTTGGGTGAACGGAAGAACGGGGTTCTTTTTGTGGGCGAGAAGGGGTATATCACCTGTCCCGGCTGGGCGGGCATGCCCCGGATTTTGCCGCTCGCGTTGCACCGGTCGTTCACGAAACCCGAGCCGACCCTGCCGCGTGTCAAGGGAAGCCATTTCCACAACTGGCTGACCGCCTGCAAGGGTGGACCGAAGGCGTGCGCGGAGTTTGGCTATGCGGCGCGGCTGACCGAGATCGTGCTGTTGGGCAATGTCGCGTTGCGGACTGGCGGGAAGCTCTTTTGGGACGCGGGTGCGATGAAAATGAAAAACGCGCCGCAAGCCGATGCGTTTTTACGCGATGTGTATCGCAAGGGATGGGAGTTGAGAGAAGGTTAAAAGGTTAAGGAGGGGAACGGGGAATGGGGAACGGAGGAAGAGGGAAGAGAAAAGAGTGATCAGTGGTCAATGTTCAATCCCGGCGAGGGTTGAGGGTTGAGCGTTGAGGGCTAAGCCTAACCACCTAACTACCCAACCACCAAACCACGAAGTCTTACGGATGAAAGGAGATTGGAGATGTTGAGAGAGAATCGGGTTACACGGCGTCATTTCTTGGCGGGGGCGCTGGGCGTCGCCGCCACGGCGGTCACCGGGGCTGAAACGGCGGCGAAGCCGATCCGGATCGGGTGCGGTAGCGTCGTCTTTCGGAAAGTGCCGCGTGAGGAGGCGTTGCGCCGGATCCGGAAAGCGGGATTTGAGTATTTCGAGACACAGGCGGTCGGTCCGTGGTGCCCTCATGTCACCCTGGGCAAGGATGATCCCGACGCGCTGGCGGCTCAGGCACGGAATATGGGGTTCAAAGGGATCACCGGCCTGTGGTCATGGCACGGGGCGGTGCTGTCTGATCCGAAGAGCGTCGCCGGCGTGACGGAGACCATCAAGTGGGCGAAGGCGGCCGGGATCCCGATGGTCTTCTGCGGGGACGGCCGCAAACCTGAAGGCATGACGGATGAGGATGCGCTGAAACTGATGCGGGACCGAATGGCGCAGATTCTGGAGGTGGCCGGGCAGAATCAGATCACCGTGGGGCTTGAGCCGCACGGGCATCTGTCGCTGACGGCCGAGGGTCTGAAGCGGGTTCTGGAAATGGCTGGGTCGCCTTGGCTGAAGATCAACTTCGACAGTGCGAATGTGCACCGGGCGGTCTATCCGAAGGGCAAGAAGGGGGCGTATGACTGGGATCCTTACGGGACGCGCCGGAACGAGGTCGAGACCCTTTCGGCCGTCGTCGGGGATGTGGTGAATTTCCACGCGAAAAATGTGAAAGACGGGGTTTGTTGCGGACTCCCCGAAGGAGAGGCCGATCTGCCCGGTTGCTTCGCGATTCTCCGCAAACGTGGTTTTAAAGGGGTTGTCGCCCTGGAGACCGATGGCGACCAGACGGTCGAGGAGAGCCAGCGGATCGCCGATACCGCATTCCGGTATCTTTCGGAGAAGATGAACGGCTAACCCGTCTCCCTTCGCCCAGGCTTGCGGTGGCGGTCAGGACGGAGGACAGGGGCTGGTTCGGCTTAGTCCTCCGTAGCCACGGCGATGCTAAAAAACGGCAATGCGCGGTTTGACGCATGGGCCGTTTTTTTATATACTTACTCTTTTACGTGTTGGAAGGATTTTGTATGGAACAGAAGATGAACCACAGGCGGTGTCGCGACCATCGCGTGGAGATGACGACAGACAGTTTGAAGGATGATTTCGCCTGGCATGTCCGGTATACGCAGGCGAAGATGATGGAAGACGCGACCGCCCGGGACAAATATACCGCGTTCGCCTATTGTGTCCGGGACAGGATGATCGAACGCTGGCTTCAGACCCAGGCGACCTACCGCCGCGAGAATGTCAAGCGGGTTTATTATCTTTCCCTTGAGTTCCTGATGGGACGGCTGCTGGGAAACAACGTGATCAACCTCAAGATCGACAAACTCTGCCAAAGCGCGTTGGAGGAGTATGGGATCGATTGGAACACGCTCCGCGATTTCGAGCCGGATGCGGGCTTGGGCAATGGTGGATTGGGGCGTCTTGCGGCCTGTTTCCTGGATTCGCTCTCGACGTTGAATCTTCCCGCGATGGGATATGGCCTGCGGTACGATTACGGTATTTTCAAACAGCGGATTGTGAACGGGCAGCAGGTGGAGGAACCTGACCACTGGCTGAAAAACCGGTATCCCTGGGAGATCGCGCGGCCTGAGTATTCGCAAGTGGTCCATTTCGGCGGACATGTCGACTGCGTGACGGTGAACGGACGGACGGAGTGGCATTGGGCCGACACCGAGCAGGTGATCGGGTTGCCGTATGACATCCCGGTACTGGGATACCGTGAGGCGGTGAATACGCTGCGACTCTGGTCGGCCAAGGCGGACAACGAGTTTCATCTCGATGATTTCAACCAGGGCTCCTACGTTGAGGCGGTTGAGAACAAGGTTTTGGCGGAGAACCTGACCAAGGTGCTCTATCCGAACGACAACATGTTGGCGGGTAAGGAGTTGCGGCTTCGCCAGCAGTATTTCTTCGTCTCCTGCTCGTTGCAGGATATTCTCCGCCGGTTCAAAACCTCCAATTCCGATTGGGATCTCCTGCCCGAAAAGGTCTTCATCCAGTTGAACGAGACCCATCCCGCGCTGGTGATTCCCGAACTGATGCGGATTTTGGTTGATCAGGAACGGTTGGATTGGGATTATGCGTGGGAGCTCACCCGGAAGAGCACCGCCTATACGAACCACACGGTTCTACCGGAGGCGTTGGAGAAGTGGAGCGTTTCGCTGATGGAGCGGATGTTGCCGCGCCACATGCAGATTATCTACGAAATCAACGGCCGTTTCCTCCGCCAAGTCGCGGCGCTGTGGCCGGGGGATGTCGCGCGGCTCGCCCGGATGAGCATCATCGACGAGCGGGGTGACCGTTCGGTCAAGATGGCGCATCTCGCGATTGTCGGTTCCAGCGCGGTCAACGGCGTGGCGCACCTCCACACGGAGATTCTCAAGAACGACCTCTTCAGCGATTTCTATGAGATGTATCCGGACCATTTCTCGAACAAGACGAACGGAATTACCCATCGCCGGTGGCTGTTGAAGGCCAATCCCAAACTGGCCGAGCTGATCACCCATTCCATCGGCGACGGCTGGGTTCTGGATTTGGATCAGCTGAAACAGCTGGAGCCGCTGACGGAGGACACCGGTTTTCTGGATGTCTTCGGACGCGTGAAGCATGAGAACAAGGTGGCGTTGGCGCAGTTCATCGCCGGCGAGGTGGGGGTGACGGTCTCACCCGATTCGATCTTCGATGTCCAGGTGAAGCGCCTGCATGAGTATAAACGGCAATTGCTGCTGGTTCTGTACATCATCATCCTTTACAACCGGCTTGTCAATGACGACTCGTTCGACATGGTTCCCCGTACCTTCATCTTCGCGGCCAAGGCCGCGCCCGGATACGCCATGGCCAAATTGATCATCCGGTTGATCCACGGTGTCGCGGATGTGGTGAACGGAAATCCCCGTGTCAGGGATAAGATCAAGGTGGTCTTCCTCCCCGATTACCGCGTGTCATTGGCGGAACGGATCATTCCCGCCGCCAACCTGAGCGAGCAGATCTCGTTGGCCGGCACGGAGGCGTCGGGTACCGGGAACATGAAACTGATGCTCAACGGCGCGCTGACGATCGGAACGCTGGATGGCGCGAATGTCGAGATCCACGAGGCGGTGGGGGACGAGAACATGTTCCTCTTCGGTCTCCACGCCGATGAAGTTATGCAGATGCGTCCGACCTATTCGTCCCGCGTGATCTATCACAACGATCCCGAGATCCGCGAGGCGCTGGACATGATCCGCCGGAATGTCTTCTGCCTGTTGTCGCCGGGGCTTTTCGATCCGATTCTGCGTTCGCTGCTGGATTACAACGACCACTATATGCTGCTGGCCGATTTACGGAGCTACATGGAGGCGCAGGACCGTGTCAACGCGCTCTACGCCAAGCCCCGCGAATGGAACCGCAAGGCGGCGATCAACGTTGCGCGGTCGGGCCGGTTCTCGTCCGACCGGACGATCAACGAGTATGCGCGTGACATCTGGCATATCTCTCCGGTAACAATACCGGTCGAGCGTTGAGGATTGCGTGGTAAGCGGAAGGTTTGGCGGTCCGATCTGACGCCGAACACCTGAACCCTTTGGCAGTAGGACTTTGGACCTGGAGGGATGGAGGAGAAACGATGAGGTTGAATTGGTTCTCAACGGAAGTGAAACCGGGTGCGTTTTTCAGAAAGATCGATTGGGCGGCTTTCTGGACGGCGACGCTGATTTCATTTTTCGTGTATTTCATTACGCTGGGTCCCTCCGTCACGCTTGAGGACTGTGGCGAACTGGCGGTGGCGGGGGATCATCTCGGGGTTCCGCATCCGCCGGGATATCCGATCTGGACCATGTGCGCCTACCTCTTCTCGCGGGTCTTCAGTTGGGTTACCTATCAGGGCCAGCCGACCCCGGCGTGGAGCATCTCGCTCATGTCGGCGGTTTTCGCCGCGCTCGCCGCCGGTATCACGGCGATGCTGATCACCCGGTCGGCGTCGGATATGGTTCGGCAGATTCATGGCGACCCCGACAATGGGGAACGGGATGGCGAGTATTCGATGCTCTGCTGGTCCGGCGGTGTCGGCGGCAGTCTGGCCTTCGCCTTCAGCCCGGTCATGTGGTCGCAGGCGACCATCGTGGAGGTTTACACCCTCAACGCCTTCTTCCTGATGTGGATCTTTCTGCTGACCTACCGCTGGATGCGCAAGCCGTCGGACCGGATCCTGTGGTTGACGGCTTTTGTTTTCGGTTTGGGGCTGACCAACTACCAGGTCCTGCTCCTCGCCGCGTTGCCACTGGTGGTGGTGATCTTCCTGAGGAATGTCCCGCTCTTCCGAGATTTCATCATGGTCGGCATCCCGGTGCTGCTGACCACCCATGTGCTGCAGATTGGCGCGATGATGCCGGCGCAGCCCAATATGAAAGGCCCCGCGTTCGCCAAATTCGCTCCGCAGACAACAGTTTCGTTGCCCTCCACGGGGCTGATTGTGGCCGGGATTGTGATGTTGCTCGCGGGGTTGGCTTTCGCGATCCTGATCCGTTCCCTTCCGACGGCGGAACTGACCGGCTGGCGCGGGAAAGTGGCTCGGCTTCGCAACCGCGCGCCTGTGATCACGGTGTCGGTGGTCGTGTTCGGCGCGGTGCTGGTCTTCCTCTCCTGCCTCTTCACGAGCCGTCAGACGGTTTCCGATACGCTCGCGCCGTTGATGGACCCCTCCGTCTATGTCGGTATCGCGGCATTGCTGGTCGCGATTGTCGCCTGCGCGATTGGCGGGGCGTGCGCGTTCAAGGAGAAATGGAATGATCCGGCGGCGTTGCCGTGGCTGATTTCCGCCGGCGGATTGACCGTGCTGCTCTTCATCCGGCTGGGCGCGATCGCGGGGGCGAAGATGCCGATACAGTATACCGGCGCACCCTTTGGATGGGGGTTACCGACCTTGATCCTCTTCGGCGGGGTGGCGGTTCTTTTCCTTCTAGGCGCGACGATTCCGCGCGGACTCTTCTACGCGATTCCCGTCGCGGCGGTTCAGGTGGCCGTTTTCATTTTGGTCAAGAAAGGCGGTTTGAACGGATTGACCCATCCGACCACCTGGTGGTTCTGGTGGCCGGTCGTCTGGAATTTCACCGTGATCCTCTTGGCGTGGCTGATGCTCCCGAATGGACGGAATGTCGCTTTGACTACGGCTTTTGCCGAGTTGGGCGCGGCGTTTTATCTCTATATGCCGATCGTCTCCGATCTGCGGAATCCGCCGATGAACTGGGGTTATCCCCGGACATGGGAAGGTTTCAAACACGCGATCACGCGCGGCCAGTATGAGCAGATCTCGCCGTCAAACATTTTTGATTCCAAGTTTAAATTCCAGCTGGGTGTTTATTTCACCGACCTGCGTGTTCAGTTCACCCTGATCGCCGCCGTTCTCGGCTTCCTGCCGTGTACGCTCTGGAGTTTCAGGAATGGTGCGAAGCGGTTCCGGGCGCTCTATGTGGCGAGCGGCATCTATCTGGTCATCAGCGCGCTGGTCCTGATCTCGGAGGCGATGCACGGTGAACCGTTCCTGCGTCTGGATAAGATTCTGTTGCGCGGAATCGGAATCCTGCTTCTCGTGGGTGTGGGGGGCATCGCGGTGGAACAGATCTCCGCGATGGTGAAAAAGGCTTTTCAGTCATCCTCCCTGTCAGAGGGGATTACGGTGGGGCTTTCGCTTATCGGGGGCTTCGGAGCGGTTTGCCTCTTCTTGACCAAAGGGCTGAGTCATGCCCTCAACATGCGGATGGCGGTCAAACTCGGTCTCGATCTTGAGAAGCCGTTGCCCCCGCCGACATTCGGCATGGTGCTCGGCGCATTGTTGATGGCGTTTGTCATCGTGGCGGCGATTTGCGCGATCGGGTATTTCGGCTATCGGCTCCTGAAGAAGGAACTTGATTTCACGGTTGATATGGACAACGTGACCCAGCAGTGGATGATCGCGACGGCGGCGGGCTTCCTGGTCATGAGCGTGCTGCTGGTTGTGCTGGCGAATATCAAGGGCGATCTCCAGGACGCCTTCATCCAAAAGGTGAAGTTCATCAGTTCGCACGGTATCTTCTCTCTCTGGATCGGATACGGGTTGGCATTCGGTCTGGTGATCGCTTCCCGTGTGGTGGAGTGGTGGCTGAAAGAAAAGAACCGGATGGCGCTTCTCCGTCCCTGCAGGACCGTCCTGCTGGGGATGGGCGTCTGTGTGGCATTGATCCCGATCTACGAGAACTACAACAACCAGTGGCTGGTCTTCGCCATGAGCGGCGCGGAGCAGAATGACCACGATTTCGGATGGCAGTTCGGAAACTATCAGCTGCGGGGCGCCGCGGCCATCACCGAGGAGCTCGACGCGGATGAGGAGCCATTGCCCAATCCGCTCTTCCCGCTGCCGATGAGCACCAACGCGATCTTCTTCGGCGGAACCGATCCGGGGCGTTTTGTTCCCACGTACATGATCTACTCGGCGGATGTCCGTCCCGATGTCTTCCTGATCACCCAGAACGCATTGGCGGATAACACCTACATGTCCACGATGCGGGATCTCTACGGCAACGACATCTGGATCCCGACGCCGGATGACAGCGCCAAAGCGTTCCAGGTCTATGTCGATGAGGTCGAGTCCGGGAAGCGGCCCCGGAACGCCGATTTGACGATTGAGGGCGGACGGGTTCAGGTCAGCGGCGCGCTGGGCGTGATGGAGATCAACGGAATCCTATGCGATATGATCTTCTCGAAGAACAAAGCGCGGCATGAATTCTACATCGAGGAGAGTTATGTCATCAACTGGATGTTCCCGTACCTGACGCCGCACGGCCTGATCATGAAGATCAACAACGAGCCGCAGACGATTACGTCCGAGAACATGGAAGACGACATGGATTTCTGGGATTGGTATCTCCGTAAACTGATGAGCAATCCCATGTACCGCCGCGATCTGCCCGCGCAGAAATCCTTCTCGAAACTGAGGAGCGCCATCGCCGGGCTTTACGCCTCCCGCGGGATGAAGAAGCAGGCGGAACGCGCCTTCCAGGAGGCGTGCGCCCTTTACCCGGTCAGCCCCGAGGCCAACTTCCGGCTCGTCCAGGAGGTGTTGTTGCCGCAGGCGCGGTATGAGGAGGCGTTGGAAATCCTGAACACCTTCAACACGGCGGATCCCAACAACGACAAAGGCCAGAGTTTCATGACCTTTATCGAAGATGTGATGGCGTCGCAGCAGACCGTCGCGCGGTTGACCGACAAAGAACGCAAGGCCAATTCCGTGAATGCCGCTTTGACGGTGGCGGAAATCATGGAACTCGCCCATGCGTATCAGCGGTTGGGACAGAATGACAAAGCCGCCGCCTATGTCATGCGCCTCACGGAGATGCCAGGAAGCACCCCCAGCACGCTGGTGGATTTGGGGCTCTTGCTGAGCGCCATGAAGAAGCATAAGGAAGCCGCCGCGACGATCGACCGTGTCTTCTCAAATCTCCCGACGACGCTCTCGCCTGAACAGTTGATGGGCATTGTCCGGATTTATTCGGAAATGCGCGACCCCGATAAGATGTACGTCCCGTTGAGCCGGTATCTCCAGTTGAAGCGGGAAGATTGGAATGCATGGATCATCATGGCGACCCTTTCCGCCGCTCGCGGACAGCGGGAACAGGTCTTCCACGCCATCCAGTGGGCGTACAGCACCGGTGGGGTGAAGGCCTGGCAGACGATCTGCAACCATCCCATCCTCCGTCCGTATGCGGAACAGTGGGTCAAACGCGCGCGCCAGCCCGCCATGCCGAATCAGGATCAGATGCTGGGCCCGAGGCTGTAGGGCCTCGGCAAAGAGGAGGAAAGCCGCTGGGCGCGCCGCCGGATGGGCGGCGTTACTCGGCGGCTTTGACCTGATCCCAGATCGCGTCCAGCTCTTCGAGGGTACAGGTCTTCATCTCGCGGCCTTGGTCGCGGACCGCTTTTTCGACCGCACGGAAACGGCGGGAGAACTTTTGCGTGGTCGCGCCGAGCGCGGATTCCGCATCGATGCCGAGAAACCGGCAGGTGTTGACAGCGGCGAAAAGCAGGTCTCCCATCTCTTCCTCAATGTGGGCTTTATCCCCTTCGGCTATGGCTGCTTTCAATTCGGCGAGTTCCTCGTCGATCTTTGAGACGGCGCCCGAGGCGTCTTTCCAATCGAACCCGACACGCGAGGCCTTGGCCTGGACACGTTGGGCCTTCAAGAGGGCGGGAAGGGCGGCCGGTACGCCATCGATCGCGGAACGGTCGGGCGCCTTGTCCTTCTCTTTCTGTTTGATCGCTTCCCAGTTGCGAAGCACCTGTCCGGTACCGTCAACCTGAACATCGCCAAAGACATGCGGATGGCGCCGGATCAGTTTGTCCGCCAGAACGTCCGCCACCTCGTTGAAATCAAAATGACCCTCTTCCGCCCGCATCTGGCACTGGAAGACCACCTGCAGCAAAACGTCCCCGAGCTCTTCACGGTGAAGGGTCAGGTTATCTCCCTCCATCGCCTCCAACAGCTCGTAGGTCTCCTCCAGCAGACAGGGCTTAAGGGTTTTGTAAGTCTGCTCACGGTCCCACGGACACCCGCCCGGCGCGCGGAGCCGGCGCATCACCTCAAGCAGCCGGTCTATCCCTTTCCCGGTCGGCAACGGCGTTTTCGTCTGGTCGGTCATCGTTCACACTCCTTGCTTTGATTAGATAGGAAATCGGTTGCAATCGATCCTTCGACTGCAACCGATTACTATCCTGTTTGCTCGAACTAGCTTAAACGGAGGACGGGAAGGATCTCGGGGATGATATCCGTCGCGAAATCGTCCACCATCAGGTCGCAGCCGCTGAAGTCCTGGTACTCGGTGAAGGCGTTGGGTTTCGCCATCACGCTCATGCCGCAGGTCAGGGCGTTCTTGGCCGAGTTGCCGCTGGCGACAATCGCCATCGCCAACCGCTCATAGAGACCGCTCTTGCGGGTGACCCGGCGAAGGGTATCGCAATTGTGGAATCCGAATCCAGAGAAGGTGTCGCGTTGGAAAACCAGGTCGTCGGAGGCGAAATCGCCGAAGACGGCTTTGACCTGTTCCGGCTCAAGGCGGGAGAGGATCGCCACGCGGATGTTCTTCTCCAGCAACGCCTTGATAAAGGGAACAAAAGTGGCGGAGACGCTCTTGAGACCGTCCTCCAACCGCTTCGTGAAGGTGTCCTGACACTCGGTGACGAGCGACGGGACATCCAGCGTTTTCTCCAGTTTGGTGAACAGATCGTTGAAACCCGAAGCGAAGGTCTTCCCGTACAGGGATTTGGCAAGAAGTTTGAAATCGGCGTTCACGCCCTCTTTCTCGAACCGTTTCGTGCAGACATTCAGCAGCATTTCATGGCCGGAAAGAACGGCATAGTCAAATTCAACCAACACACCCCGCTTTAACTGCGGTTTCTCCTCGTTGTCACTCATAACAGCTCCTTGTAAATCCAATCTGAAAGGGTTACGGCGGAAAGGCGTCTATTCCGCTGAGACTTTTGCGGCAACCGGCTGGCCGATCGCGTCGAGTAGCTCATGGAACCACGCGCAATCGATATCAAAGGGCTTTCCACCCTTGATGCGCGGGAATTCGCACGCACGGAGTTCGCCGTTCTTGTTCTCGTCCTCGCCGATCACGCCGCCGATGCCGGCCAACGCGCACTCGACACCCTTCTTCGCGCAGGCCTGGATGAGCTCCAGATCCTTCGCGATCGGGGCGGCCGCACGGCTGTAGTACCCGCTCTTCTGGACCATCGTCTTCTCCGCACCCAGCATCTCGCCGAACTGCTTCGCGAACCAAGCGCCGACATTAACCTTGTCCAACCGGGGGTGGCCGAACGCGTCGCGGGGGACCTCCTCGCCTTTCGCCTCAAGCTCTTTGATGATGGCGTCCAGGCAGGCGCCTTCGGAGACGAAGATGTTGACGCAGTCATTCGCATCCATCACCTTGCGCAGACGCGCCGCTTCGGAGGCCACGTCAAACGCCATTTCCGGAACGTAAACCGCATGGACATCCTCACGCTCACGGGTCAGACCGAACTCCGGGAGGTAGTTTTTCGTATCCATTAGCTTACGGTAGGCGGCGGCGGTCGCGGCGGTCAGCCA
>DBXN01000122.1:20316-28535 GCA_002309585.1 Verrucomicrobia bacterium UBA1211 | reverse complement strand
GTGTTCTCCTTCACGACATTGGCGAAGAACTTCGCGCCCTCTTCGGCCGCCGTCCAGGCGCCCAGGCTCTGGCGGATCGGATAGACGTCATTGTCAATCGTCTTCGGAAGGCCGACCACGGTCAGACCGTAGTTGTTCGTCGCGAGGTACGCGGCCAATTCCGCGGCGGCGGTATTGGTGTCATCCCCGCCGATCGTGTGCAGCACATCAACGCCATCCTTCACGAGCTGGTCGGCGGCGACCTTCTGCGGATCTTCGCCCTCTTTCACCAGACCGCGTTTCACGCAATCCTTCACGTTGGTCAGCTTCACACGGCTGTTTCCGATCGGGCTTCCGCCGTGCTGCGTGAGGAAAAGCGCGTTTTTGCGGACTTCAGGCGTCACGCGGATGCTCTCGCCTTTCAGCAATCCCTTGTATCCGTTGATGTAACCGATGATCTCGACTTCAGGCGCGACACGCGTATATTCGTCAATCAGGAACCCGATTGCAGAACTCAAACACGGCGCCAAACCGCCCGCTGTCAAAATACCGACCTTCTTCACTTGCTTGCTCATCAACTTTCTCCTTGAAACTACGCCCTCTGGCACACAAAAATTGAAGCATTTATTATAGGATAAGAGGAGCCATTAGACAAGTCAGAAGTCTAAAACAGACGATCGCGGACGCCGAAGTCCGCGATCGTGTAAAGGAAACGGCCGTATTCCGCCTTAACCTTGCGCCAGATAGCGGTTGATGGAGGCGGCGGCGCGGCGGCCTTCGCCCATCGCGAGGATGACGGTGGCGGCGCCGAGCACGATATCCCCGCCGGCGTAGATACCGGGAATCGAGGTCTGTCCGTTCTCGTCCACAATGATGTTCCCGCGCTTATTGACCGCCAATCCCTCGGTGGTCTGGCTGATGAGGGGATTGGAACCGTTGCCGACCGCGACAATGACGGTATCGACCGGAAGGATGAACTCGCTGCCGGGGATGGGGACGGGGCTGCGCCGTCCCGAAGCGTCCGGCTCGCCCAATTCATACCGCAGGCACTCCATCGCGGTCACCCGCGCGTTCTCGTCGCCCAGAATCTGTTTGGCGTTCTGAAGGGTGTGGAACTGGACCCCCTCCTCCTTGGCATGGTGGACCTCCTCCGCACGGGCGGGCATCTCGACCTCGCTGCGCCGGTAGATCAGATGGACCTCCTCGGCACCGAGACGAAGCGCCATCCGGGCGGCGTCCATCGCGACATTGCCGCCGCCGAGCACCGCCACCTGTTTCGATTGGAAGAGCGGGGTGTGGGCGTGTTCGGTGTCATACGCTTTCATCAGATTCGCGCGGGTGAGATATTCGTTCGCGGAGAAGACGCCGACCAGATTCTCGCCGGGGATGTTCATGAATTTCGGCAATCCCGCGCCGGTGCCCACGAAAACGGCGTCAAAACCATCCTGTTCAATCAGATCCTTGATTTTGCGGGTCCGGCCGACGACAAAATTGGTCTCCAGCTTCACACCCATCGAAACCAATCCGTCGATCTCCTTTTGGACGATCGCCTTGGGCAGGCGGAATTCCGGAATGCCGTAGACAAGCACACCGCCCGGCTTGTGGAAGGCTTCGAAAATCGTGACCGCATGGCCCTCGCGCCGGACATCGGCCGCGACGGTGATGCTTGCGGGACCGGACCCGATGACCGCAACGCGTTTGCCCGTTTCAGGCTTCACGGCGGTGGGTTCCTCAATACCGCTCTCCCGATGCAGATCGGCGCAAAAGCGTTCGATCCGTCCGATCGCGACGGCGCGGTTGACATCTTTCAGCATCTTCCCGACCGTGCATTGCGCCTGGCACTGCTTTTCCTGGGGACAGACGCGACCGCAGACGGCAGGGAGAAGCGAACTTTCGCGGATGACGCCGAAGGCCTCCTCGAAACGGCCTTCCGCTGCCTCTTTCAGAAACGCCGGAATCTTGATGGAGACAGGGCAGCCTGACATGCAGGGGGCGCTGGGGCATTGCAGGCAACGGGACGCTTCGGTTCTCGCCTGTTCAGCCGTATAACCCAGCGCCACTTCCCGCATGTTGTGACGGCGGACTTGAGGATCCTGTTCAGGCATCGGTTGGGCCGGAATGGCCAATTTCTCTTTAGGTGTCATGATTCGGTAAAGGGGTTAGGTGGTTTGGTGGTTAAGTGGTTTGGTGGTTGGGTAGTTGGGTGGTGTGGCGGGTGTCCATTTTCTCAACGCTCAACCGATTTCTCGGTCAGGTGGTAAAGATGCCGGCACGGCAATGGTGGTGGAACGCCTCGTGGGCGGACTCTTCTTGGGGTTTGTAGGCGCGGAGGCGCTTCATCATCAGATCGAAATCCACCTGGTGCCCATCGAATTCAGGGCCGTCCACGCAGACGAATTTCGTTTCGCCGCCGACGGTCACGCGGCATCCGCCGCACATTCCTGTCCCGTCAATCATGATGGTGTTCAGTGAAACGAGCGTCTTGACGTTGTACGGTTTGGTGGTCAGCGCGCAGAACTTCATCATGATAGGGGGGCCGATAACCACGGCCAGATCGGGTTTCGGGTCCCGTTCACAGAGTTCTTTCAACGGTTCCGTAACCAAGCCTTTGCGGCCATACGAGCCGTCATCGGTCACGATGATCAGCTCATCGGCGATCGCACGCATCTCGTTTTCCATGATGAGCAGCGAACGGTTCCGCGCGCCCATGATGATGGTCACCTTGTTGCCGGCGGCCTTCATCGCCTGGGCGATCGGATGCATCGGCGCGACCCCGATGCCGCCACCGACGCAGACCACATGGCCGACCTTCTCGATGTGGGTCGGATTGCCCAGCGGACCGAGCAGGGCGGCGATGAAGTCACCCGGCTGTTTCTCCGCCAGGAGATGGGTGGTCCGGCCGACCGTCTGGAAAATCAGCGTGACGGACCCCTTGACGGGATCGGCATCCGCGATGGTGAGCGGAATCCGTTCACCCACATCGGTGTCAACCTGGAGAATGATGAACTGCCCCGCCTTCCGCTCGCGCGCGATCAAAGGGGCTTCCACCTCCATCTGAAAAACCTCATCGGAGAGTTGCGTTTTGTTCAGGATTTTATTCATCGTTTCGATTCCTTACAAAATGAATGCCGCACGAGGGAATGTGCGGGGAAGAGCCTTTCCCGGCCGGTTATCCCATCAGGCCCGCGACGGCGGCGCCGATCACCGGGGATTCGTCCACGCGGATCAGCTCGTAGGAGAGGCCGCGCGGCCCCAGCAGTTTCGCCAGCTCATCCTGGACACGGTTGCGGAATTGACCTGTACGGGTCCGGTGGTAGGTGGAGCCATCCACGTTCACGCAGACCGGACGGGCGGGATCGTGTCCCTCGCCGGTTTTGATGATCGCCGACGCGATGTTGACTGCGGTGAGAACCGCCGCGCGCGCATAAACCGGCGAGCAGAGTGCCACGATGGCCTCTTGATCGGTTTCGGTGAAAGCCGGATCGAGGAAAGGATTGTCTTCGGTGGGGGCGGCGCCACAGAAGTCATCGAGATCCTTATTGGAGACGCTCTTCCAGGATTGGATCAGGGCTTTTGCCGCAGGGGAGAAGAAGCCGGCCTCCGCCGCCTCTTTCAAGACTTCGAATCCCACGCGACCCAGATAGGCGCCGGAGATCATCTTCTCAAAGGTATAGTGGCCGCAGTCATTCGTCGCGGCGTCCATCTTCCTGTCGAAGAGACTCTGATCGATCTTTTTGAAAGCGCCCGATTCGACATTGATCGCCATCGCGCCGTCCGGATCCAGATCGCTCCGTTTGGTGATGCGGCTGTTCTTCTCAACGTAGGCTGTATTGGTGCCGGTGCCGAGGATGAAGCCGACATAGGCGGAGTAGTTCCGCGCGACGCCGACGCTCTTGCCCGCGAGAAGGGTGGCGACCGTGTCGTTCAGAATCACCGTGCGGCGACGGTATCCGCGCCGGGCCAGATGTGAACAGAGCCCCGTTCCGATCATCGTTCCGACAACCGCGGGAACCTCGATCTGCTTGCTCCAGTGGAGCAGGCGGGCGTCGCAATCCGGCATGATCTCGGCGGGATAGGAGAAGCAGAATCCGATGGATTCGGAAGCGTCGATGATCGGCATCAGGAAATCGGCGAAAGCGTCATAAAAGGCGTCCGCGCCGATCTCGCCCTGTGTCCCGGGCATCGGACGTTTAAAGAAGGTCCCGATCTCCGCCTTGCCCGCGCCGTCGATTTTGACTGTTGCCGCGCGAAGGTTGGTTCCGCCCGCATCCAGCACGATCACGGGCGTATCGGTCTTGACCGGCTTATCAATAGAAATAAAAGCCGGGATCATCATCAGCGAGGAGGGTTTCCCCGCAAGTCCAGCATCCATCTCGTCCGCGAAAGCGGCCAACAGCGCCTCACGGTCAATCCCGTCAACATCGAGTCCCCGTTCCTTCAAAAAAGCCGTCGCCCGGTCAGTCATCATCAACACCTCTTCCTTATGCGTGTTTCAATGCATTTTTATTTTCGCTTAGCGGCGCGAAGAAGTCAAGTGCGGTCCCGCGATTGGGCCTCATTTCCATGAAGAAGAAAGGGTAAAAACGTTTTTTTTGTTTTTTTTCGCGTCAACACTTGACTTTGCGTGGGACCCGTGACAAAATACACACAATCCAATCGAGAACGCAGTCCATGACGGCCTGCAACAAGGGATAGGAGCAAGACATGAAGAAACAAAATGGTTTTACGTTGGTTGAGTTGCTGGTCGTTATCGGTATCTTGGGCATTCTTTCTGCCGCGTTGTTCCCTGCCATCGCGAACGCGCTGATGCAGGCGAACATGACTGCCGTCGGTCAGCGTGGTAAGGATATTTTCGTGGCGATCACCGCCGCGAACATGGAGCGCGAGCCGCTGGGTCTCGGTTCCGTTTGGCCTGACGACATGTCCGGCACCACCGATCTTTCCGATGACGACCAGAAGCGGAAGACCGCTTCCTCCGACAGCACGAAGTATTTCGCGTACCTCTATGACGAGGAGAACGCGGGTACCGATAAGTGGAGCCCGGTCGCGGAAGGGTTCGACTATTCGAAACTGGCGGGCGCCGGTATCCCGACCTGCGGTAAGAAGAACCTCTCCAAGGAATACAACATGTGGACGATCGCCGGCAACGTGCGTGACGAGTGGGCGGACATCATCCCGATCCTCATCACCCGTAACGTCGATCCCAGTTCCCTGACGAAGGAATATGATGACGGCAAATCGACGAAAGAGCTTTCGTTCGATGGTCAGTATTCCAAGCCCTTCTCCGACAAAGGGTTCGTGATGATCCGTAAGGGCGGCGCGATCTTCAAGGGCCGTTCGAAGTATCGTCAGCTCCGCGTGATCTACAACAACCAGCAGTTCAAGGCCGACCAGGAATCCGAGAAGGATACGATGAAGTATCTGACGCCGGATGGACCGAAGTCGCCGAACGCGTAATGCCGGTGCAGGGTTGAGATGGAAAGGGACTTGCGGACCTTCGGGTGGCAAGTCCCTTTTTTGTGCCCGGCAGGGGAAATCCGTTTGAATCATTCAACAGAGGAGGATGTCCATGATCGAGTCGTCTCCGGCAGCTGATCTGCCATTTGCGGAATTCGCTAAAAGGTTGAAGAAACTCCAGGCGTACCAGAAACGGGAGAAGCTGGATGCGCTCTTTGTCCTGACCGAGGTGAACCTGTACTACTTCACGGGGTTGACCTGCGATAACGGCGTGTTGCTCGCTGTGCGGGGCAAGGAGCCGGAATTCTATACTGATTTCCGTTACATCGTGATGGCGAAGCGGAAAGCCCCTGGCTTGAAGAGCGAACTGATCTGGTCGGCGCGGGACGAGAAACAGGTTTTGGCGGACAAAGGGAAAACGTGGCGACGGATCGGATATGAGGGGAAGATCAGCGCCAGCCGTTTCCTCTCCCTGAAGGCGGCCTTCCCGGATGCCGAATGGATCGATGTCTCAGGCGGCATCATGGAGATGCGTTCCATTAAATCCCCGGCGGAACAACGGGTGATGCGGCGTGCGATCGCGCGGAACGATGACCTGTTCGGGATGCTCTTGGGACAGCTGGAGTTCGGCCAAACCGAGTGGTCGATGCGTGCGTTTGTCCGTCGCGCCTGCGACATTCTGGGCCAGGGCGAGGCGTTCGACACGATCGCCTGCGTCGGGGCGAATGCGGCCGAATGTCATCACGAGCCGGATGAGACGGTCTTGACGAAAGGGAAACCGCTCCTGGTTGATCTGGGTGTCCGGGTCGATCACTACTGCTCCGACATGACCCGTTGCGTCTGTTTTGGGCGGCCGACCAAACTCTACACGGAACTCCACCGGATCGTCCATGAGGCGAACCGCGCAGCGATCAAGGCGATCAAGCCGGGTGTCCCGTGCTGCGAGATCGACGCCGTCGCGCGGGACTATATCGCGAAAGCGGGATACGGTAAGGCCTTCGGACACTCGCTGGGCCATAGCGTGGGCTTGGAGATCCATGAGATGCCCGGATTCGCATCGACCTGCAAGACTCCGCTCAAACCGGGAATGTTGATTACCGTCGAACCCGGCATCTATCTGCCGAACCGTGCGGGTGTCCGTCTGGAGGATATGATCCTGGTGACGCGGACCGGATGCGAAATCCTCTCCCAAACGCCGCATGATCTGTTTTTATGAGGTTGAGCGTTGAGATAAGGTTAAGGGACACGTGACAAGCGACAAGCGGATGATATCGGTATCCGATAACCTCTTGCCCGTTCTCTCTTTCCTGTTCCCTCCATTCCCCGTTCCCCGTTCCCCATAACCTTTTAATCTTTTAACTTTCTCTATGCGGCTTTACGTCGATTTTGACGATGTACTCTCCGAAACGGCCTGGAGTCTTTCCCGGTTGGTCAAGGAGATGTTCGGCCGGGATGTCCCGTATGAACAGATTCGGGTTTTCAATCTTCAGATCGCCTTTTCGCTGAACGATGCGGAGATCGCGGCGTTGATGCGGATGGCGCATTGCGAATCGTTTCTGGCGGGGATGCCGGATACGCCCGGTGCTGTGGAGGGAGTCCGAAACTTGATGGAAGCGGGTCATGAGGTGACGGTGGTTACCGGACGTCCCGCGTGCAGCCATGCCGGCTCGGTGGCGTGGCTGGCGCGGTTCGGATTGTCGGATCTGCCGCTGCTGCATGTGGATAAATATGGCCGCGCCGCCGCCGCGCCGCAACTACCCGGACAACCCGAGACCCTGACGAAAGCGGATTTGGCGCGTATGGATTTTGATATCGCGATTGACGATTCGCCCGATGCGCTGGCCTTGTTGGCGGATCGGCAAACGTGCCGGGTCTTCGTCTATGACCGCCCCTGGAATCAGACATACCGGCAGGCGCCAAACATGATACGGGTGTACAGTTGGCGGGAGATCGTTGATCGGATCATGAAAGGGTAAGGGCGCGGATCTGGGTTATTCTTCAGCGCGGCGGAATTCGACTTTCCGCAGGATACGGATTTGGAAATAGGTGAAGGCAATCAGCGCGATGCCGAGGAACCAGGCCATCGTGGTGGCGGTACTGAACCGGAGGTTGTTATAAGCCTCTTTCCAGATCGCGAGGCTTAAGACATTGGTGGCGTCGCCGGGCCCGCCGAAGGTCAGCAGAAAGATGCTGCCCATCCCCTGGAATGCGGCGATGAACGCGCCGACAAAGTTGATGATCATTAACGGGAAAATTTGGGGAAGGGTGATGTGCCTGAACCGCGCGAGGATGCCCGCGCCGTCAATCGCGGCGGCTTCATAATAGTCGGATGGAAGGGACTGCAGGGCGGCGACGTAAATCAGGCTGGCCATGCCCGCGCCCGCCCATGCTCCCGGCAGGATACAGCAGACCATCGCCCATGCGGGATCCTGCAGCCAGCTCTTCCGGGCGATTCCCAACAGGGCGAGAAACTGGTTGAGCATCCCGTTTTCGGTCGGGTCGTACATCAATTTCCAGAGCAACGCGATCACCAGCGCACTGGTCAAATGGGGAAGGAAATAGAGGGTCCTGAAGAAGATCTTTCCTTTGGGGATCTCCGCCAGCATCAGCGCGAGCAGAACAGGGGTGAGGAAACCGAGCAGCAGGGTCAACCCGACATAATACAGGGTCCGTCCCCACGCCTTCCAGAACGCGCTGTCCGTCGCGACAAGGATGAAGTTGTCCAATCCGGACCAGGATGATTCCCCGACGATGTGATACTCCTGAAACGCCATCACCGCGCC
>DBXN01000122.1:9132-20255 GCA_002309585.1 Verrucomicrobia bacterium UBA1211 | reverse complement strand
TGCGGTGACCTGCCGCCGCTGTTCTTGAAACATCAGGTAACCGCAAATCAGGAGAACGATCACCGTCACGCCGAAGATCACCCGCGCAAGGGGACGTTTTTTGTCCAGTTCGGCTTTCGGGGCGCGGAACATCAATCCACGGTTGGCGTCGTCATTGATGCGTTTCAACGCATCGGCGTAGTCGAATGTCTCCCCGGTGTCTGACAGAAGAAGCCCCAGCAACCGACGGTCAACGAGATCCGAAACCGCTTGCCAGAATCCCGCATACGGTTCGGTCCGCGCCAGAATCTCGCCTGACGCGAGACGGTCATAGTTCTTCCGGATGCCGGCGGGAACCTCTTCGAGGTATTCCGTAAAGCCGAGGCGCTGCAGATCAGACGGCACGCACCAACGCGCATGTCCTTCCAGCACCTTCTGCTTCACGGTCGCATCATTAACCGCCTCGCTGGTCAACTGCTCCACACACGCCCATACCTTGTCCCGCTCTTCCTTGGACCGCCGCCCGACGCCTTCCGTCATGCTGTAGAAGTGCTTGTGCGCCTGGAAGACCGGTTTCATGCCTGGCCGCGCGGCAGGGAAGGGCATGATGCCGACCATATCCGGGGGAAGGTTGAGATCCTGCGTAAGTTGCTCGACCAGTTCCGCGCCGGAGAAGAGCGCGACCACCTCGCCTTGGGCGAATAGTTGCGGAAGGTCCTGCGTCAGACGCGGCAATGCCCGTACGACGCCCTTGATCACCTCCTCATCGGTGAAGGTCAACTCCTTTCCATCCGGCAACACGACCCGATGGGATTTGAGATTCTCTTCCGTGAGGTTGACAGGCATACCGCTGTTGGGATCACGCAGCCACGGCGCCCAGGCAAGACGATGGAAGAACCCGGCGGCGGCGATCGCCTCGGGAGAATCGAAATTCGCCTTCCAGACGCCGGATACCCGCGAAAGGTCTTCGCCCGTGTCAGGCGTGACGAACCGGGTCTCCTCCATCGGGAAGGTGTAGGCTTTGCCAGTCTTCGGCGAGACACGGACGTTGACGATGGGGGAGCCGCCCGCGGCCTGCATCCACGGCAGCCAACCCCACGGACGGTTCTCGGCGCCAAACGCACGCTGCCCGCGTTGAACCTTCGCGCCGGCGATCTTCTTGCCCGGAAAGGTGAGCCGCTGACACCACGCAAAGAAGGCGTCCCATGTCTCGGGAATGTAGTCGGGATCCAGCCCCGCCTGCTGGACGAGGTCTTTACGGTAGACGATTCCGTAATACCAGATACCGGCCATCGGGACCCCGTACACTTTTCCGTCGCGGGTCGCCACGCGCCGCCACAGAGGCGGGACATTCTTCCAGCCCGGCCACCGGGCTTCGCTGTCGCTGATCTGCCCGTCGCCGTCCAGATCATCGCCGATCCATTCATTCAACGGATAGGTGAATCCCTGTTCGATGTCGTGCCGCATGATGTGGAACCAGCAGAAGTAGATGTCCGGCGCGGTTCCACCGGCGAGGGAGAGCATGAAGGGGGCCCGGCCGCCTGCGCCCGGCAGGGTTAGGCCACCCCACTTCTGAGGATCGAGTTGCGGATCCTTGCGGGCGAGCTGAAGAATCTGCTGCGTGACAGGGTTTTCAGGCCGATCGGGATCATAGCCCTGAAGAAAGGTTACCTGGATGGGACGTGGAGCTGCATGGGTCAGCGAGGAAAAGAGAAGCGCGGCGGTCAACACCAGAAGACCGTGACATCCTGAGGATAGGGAAGTGGCGCGCCTCATCTTTCGTTCCTCATCTCCCTTGCCAGACAAGCCAACTCTCCGCTAGCGTTTCCACTCCGCGGGCAAAGCATCCATGACCGTCTGGACAACCTGATCCAAGGTGAGATAGGTGCTGTCAATCACGGTCACGCCATCCGCCTTTTTCAACGGGGCGTATTTCCGGGATGAGTCGATTTTGTCACGGGCCAGTAGAGAGGCCTTCACTTCCTCCGCACTTTGATTGGCGATGCCTTTCTCGACCTCTTCCTTCCGACGGCGTTCCGCGCGCGCTTCGGCGGAAGCCTCCAGATAAAAGCGGGCAGGGGTTTCGGGAAAGACCGCTGTGGTGATGTCGCGGCCTTCGACGATCAGATCGCCAAAGCGGGTCATCTCCCTCAGCCAGGCGGTCACACGGTCACGTACCGCCTTGACGGTCGCGACCGCGCTGGCATGGCGGTTGATCTCCGGCGTGCGCAGGACATTCCCCGGCTCTTCCCCGTCAACGAGGTAGATGACCGCGCCGTCCTTCGCGGCGAAATCCACCTGGACCTTTCGGGAGACGGCTTCAATCTCCTCAGGATTCGAGGTGTCGCCCAGCAGTTTCAGACACTGCCAGGTCATGATGCGATACAGGGCACCGGAATCCACATGCAGAAACCCTAATGCGGCGCCGACCCGTTTGGAGACGGAGGATTTGCCGGAACCGGAAGGGCCGTCGATCGCGATGATGCGGGATTGTTTATTGGACATGTCAGAACTCCTTGATCGTGAATCGGTTAGGGAAGAGGTTGTGGCGCGGGAACTCCGCTGAAGTCCGGGAACAAACGTTTCCACTCTGTCTCGCCGCCGTCTCCGAGCAGGGTAAAGACGTAGGCGGGGCGGGATGGTTCGAAGACCGCATGAGGGGCAAGCCGGAAATCCTTCTCCAGTGCGATGCACGCGTCGGGATGGGGATGACCACCATCGGAATCCAGCCAGAAGTGGACTTGCGCGGCGGAATCGATGGGGGCGGTCATGCCGACGAAACGGCCGTCCGTCTTGTCGAACCAGGCGGCGGCCGGCTGCGCCTTCCAGAGATTCGGGACAATCCTGTTGGGGTCCAGTCCGGTGAAGGGCGCATAGAGACGGAAGTAGAAGGCTTCGGCGGCCAGGGGCTTGTCCGAACGGTTGCGGAGCGTAAGCGCTTCACAGAGAATGACCGGTCGGTCGGGAAGGACGGTCAGCCGGTGGGTGATCTCGAAATCGACCTCCTCGCGCTGCGTGCGGGAGGTCAGTTCCAAAACGCCGAGTCCCGATTCGGAACGGAATTGGCAATCGGTTACCTTCATGCCGTCAAGCCAATGGTGTTGGCCGTTGATCGCGCACTGCAGCATGGCGTTGTAGGCGCCGTAATCTTTTCCGCGCAGACGGATAGAGGCGATCTGGTTCCGTTCGCCGATCGCGCCGTCGAGTGAGAGTCCGTAGGCGGTCGTCACGGTGAAGCGATTCCCGTCGCGCCGATAGACGACCGGTTGCTCCGACGCTTTCGGTTGGAGACGTTCCAGCATCACACGGGCCGGGGGACACTCCTTCAGAATCAGCATGGATGTCCTGGGCAGGGGAAGCGGTCGGTTACGCCACGCGCCGACATCCCGGTGGAGTTCTGTGAACATCTGGGTCAGCAGGGTATAGGGTTCGCAATCCTCGTTGACCAGTCCGTAGTTGGAATTTTCCGGAAAGGCCTTGCTGATGCCGAGCGCGGGCTCATCGACCCACATGAAATAGTCGTACCCGATCATGAAGGGGAGGCTCAAGAGGGTCAGCGCGAAGAGCTGCGTCGCATCGGTCCGCTCCGCCTGGGTCCTAAAGCGCTGTCCCGCTCCGTTCGTGCTCGGCAACCCCGCATCAAGCGCAGGGAAGGACCACTCCGTCAAAAGAATCGGCCGTTTGATCCGGTTATAGAAGGTTGTGAAGTGGTGGGCGGCCCCTTCGGAGGAGGGCTGGCTGCTCATGTAGACGACACCTTGGTCGAGATCGGCCCACGGGTAACAGTTGAAGGTGACGATGTCGCAGAACGAGGCGGCGGCTTCCCAGACTGTGGGATGGGCACCACCGGTGCCGGCGAAACGTGCGCCGAGAATCATGTGGTTCGGGTCAGCGGCGCGGATGGCGCGGGCGGAACATGAGAAATAGCGGTCCGCCGCCATACGGAGAAAGCGGCATTTGATCTCGCGCTGGGTCTCGGTCGCGTTGGGCAGCGACTGGAGTGACAGCGCCTCGTCCCAATCGGTGATGCGGGTTCCCCACGTCTCGTTGAATGTGGTGATTTCACCCTTCGCGGTCTCCCGGAGAAAATCCCGCAGGGCGATTTTCGCGCTGTGGGTCGCGTCCTTGCGCAGAATGGCATCGACCAGACCGGTGTCGAGCGCGCCCTGGCCCCACCACGCCAGCTCGTTGTCGATGAAGTACCCCAGAAGCCACGGGTCATCCCGGTAGGGGGTACACGAACGCCGCGCGATATAGCGGCAATAGGCCTCGAAGTCGGGATGGAAGACATTGGGGAAAGACGAGCAGGGGCAGCCGCGCGTGACGAGGATATTGTACTCATCCGTTTCCATTCGGTGACACAAACTCTCGCCCATGCTCAGAAACCGGGTATGGATCAATCCGCGGTGCTGCAGATCCGATTCGCTTCCCGCACCCAGCATGTTGAATCCCCACGTTTTCAGTCGGTTGATCGTCTCTTCCTCCCAGACGCTTTTGGAAGGATACTTCTTCTGGTTCTTCAGCAGATGGGGAAACTGTTTGAGCGTTTCGCACCAATGGCCGCGGAAGGTGACGTGATCGACCCCGAGCAACACCACACCCCGGCCGAGCGGATCGATGGCCCACCAACGCCCATCCGGCTTCTGGACCACATGGAAGAAGCCGGTCGCTTGATCATGAATCGTCTCGACAAAGGAATCACTTTGATAGGGGGGATAGACGGTCATACGCGGGGGAACCGGTTCACGATTGCGGACTTCCACCTGCGAGAAGGTTCCCTTCATGCCGCCGGACACATGCAAAGCGGGACGTCCCTGGGTCGAGGCCGGCCCCGAGAAACGGAAGTGGCAGTTGAATCGCGTCTGCCCGTCAAGGGTCTTGATTTCGCCCAGGATACCCGACCCCTCATTGACCAGCGTGAAGAGCAGCGTCTCTCCGACTTTCCATCCGCCTTCGCTTTCCAGGTGATCCAACTCCAATGTCTGTTGGGACAGCCATTTCCCTTGGTACATCTCCGCCAGTTCGAAACTGGGCGGCCGAGGTTCGTCTTTCGGGGAACGAACCAGCGCGAGGTGCCAGAAATTCCGCTCGTCATCAATCAGCGCGATACCCGCGACACCCCAGCCGTCGCCCGAATCGTCTTCGACCGTCAAACGGGCGGTGAACGTTTGTTTGCCGGCGGTGGGCACATCGGCGAGGATGGCGAAACCGTTCGGGTCCTTCCCGTACAGACCTTCGGCGCGGGCTTTCCAGTGGAACGGATGCGCATCCCACGTCTCAAGATTCATCGGGACGGCGGCGGCTGCGAAGCGGCCGACGAGCAGGCAGATTCCGAAAAAGAGGGAACACGTTGAGGTTGCTTTCATGATGAAGGATAGTATGCCAAAAGGAGCGGATGCCGTAAAGATGAAACACGGAAAAGTCGACGGTCGGTCGATCAAAAAAAACCGTGCGGGCGATTCGCCCGCACGGTAGTCCTTCCACTGCGCCGCAGGGTTATTTCCGGTCGGGATCGCGACCGAAGATCGCCTTGAAGCGGGCCGGATCGAATTTTTGGACCCGGTCATAGTAATAGACGCCGTTCTGCTCCTGCTCGACATCGGTCAGCTGCGTGTAGCAGTAGCCGCAGATCCGGGGAATCTTGAGGATGACGTTCACCTCGTCCTCAAGAATCTTGAAGAACTCCGTGTCGGTCTTGATGGCGCCACCGTATCCCCAGGTGTTGTCGGCGTTCTTCCGACGGTCGGGCCCGATCCACATCAGACCGCCGAACTCATCGATGATGTACGGCTGGCCGGTATAGCAGCGGGAGGGAACGCGGTCATATTTGGCGTCGCGGGACCAGACCGTGTTTTCAGGGACATCAATGACACCGAGCTTGTCGGCGCGAGAGTAGTTGTGGATGGTCCAGAGGTCGGTCTTGGCGTGGATATCGCCGCTGGCGGTGTTCACGGGACGGGTCGGATCCAGCGACTTGGCCAGATCGTAGGCGTCATTCTCCAGCCGCTGGTGCTGGAGCGGGTTGGAAAGTCCCCATGTCTCGTTGAAGGGGGTCCAGGCGATGATGGAGGGGTGGTTGCGGTCACGGCGGACAATCTCGCCCCACTCGGTGATGAAGTTCCGGCCATCGATCGGCTGGTTCGGATCGCATCCCCAGCTGGAGGTCTCACCCCATGTGAGGTAGCCCAGTTTGTCCGCCCAGTAGTGGAACCGTTCCTCGAACACTTTCTGGTGCAGCCGCGCGCCGTTGAAACCGGCGGCCATCGAAAGCTCGATGTCGCGTTTGAGCGCGGCATCGGTCGGGGCGGTCCAAATCCCGTCCGGATAGAAACCCTGATCCAGCACGAGCCGCAGGAAGATCGGCTTGTTATTGAGATAAACGCGGTTCCCCGCGACATGGATTTTGCGGAGGCCGGCATAGCTCTTGACCGAGTCGATGACGGCGCCTTGCGCATCCGCCACCTCGAAGATGATGTCATACAGATAAGGATCGGCGGGACTCCAGGGCTTCACCTCACTGAGGGGGACCGAAACCGGAACACCCGAGCCGACACGCGTGGCGATGTTACCGACCGTTTTCCCTTCAGGCGTCTTGACGGAAACCCGAAACTCATTCGCGGGCATGGCGTCCGCATAGAAGCTCGGCGTGACGACGAAACGGGCATTGTCCAGATCGGGAACGATGTGGCACTCCTTCAACCCCTGCATTGCGATCGCCTCCATCCAGACCGTCTGCCAAATGCCCGTTGTGCGGGTATAGCTGCATCCGTGGGATTTGTACTGGTTGCACTGCTTGCCGCCGGGCTGGTGGCCGTTGCGGGTGTCATCCTTAACACGCACAACGAGATCGTACGTCTCACCCGCCTTCACATACGGCGTAATGTCGATCGAGAACGAGACGGTGCCGCCGAAATGGAAACCGACCGTCTTCCCGTTGATGTAGATCTCGCTTTCATAATCGACCGCCCCGAAATGAAGGATCACGCGCTTGCCGTTCCAATCCGCGGGAACGGCGAGTTTCCGATGATACCACATGGCGGGGATGAAGTCGGTATGCTTCACGCCGGAAAGCGATGATTCCGGACAGAACGGGACGTTGATTTTCGCGTCGAAACCGGTGGACTTGAAGAGTTCACGTCCAGGATCTCGGCCTGATTCACCGAAATCGAAGGTGTATGTCCAAGCGTCGCCATTCAGGTTGATCCAGGTGCTGCGCTCGAATTGGGGACGGGGATATTCGGGACGGGGAATCTCCGCGTGGGCGATGCCGATCCCGGCGGCAAGGCTTGCCGCAAACAACAACGATGAAATGGTACGCATAATGAATCTCCTTCACGTTAATGATGATACAAGTTTATCTGCCTTCTGCCCGTATTTCAATACATTTATAAGGTCGTGTCGTTTCACGCACCTCATCGGCCGCCTCTATCGATTGGCAAGAAACGCCCTGTCGGCACGGCAAAGAAAACTGGGGGAGGTGGGGGATTGAACGGCAAATGTCCGGGCGATCCGATATCCCGTCAGATAGACACATTCGTCGTCGGTCGCGATGACCGGCAGGGTGTCGCGCGCCGATTCGGGGATCTTCGCGTCGATGAGAATCTCTTTGATCTTCCGGGAGCCCGTCATGCCGGTCGGGAAGATGCGGTCGCCGGATTGGCGTGAACGGATCACAAGCCGCTTCCCCGCACAGGCATCAGCCGAAAGCGTGAAACAAACAGGTGGGACGCCAATGCCATGGCTCTCCGCGACCCAACCCCGGAAGGGTTCAACGGTGAAACGCCACGCGCCCCATCGGGTCTCACCGGGAATGGCCAAGGGGACCGGCGGGGGAGGCGTTTGCACGGGGGAAGGGGATCCGACTCGCATCTCAGAGCCAGAGAGGGAAAGGATGCGGTCATCCGTGAGCGTCAGCGCGTTCTTCGCGGTTTCGCCAGAAGATGCACGGTTCAGGAAGGAAAGCACGGTTGCGACTTGCTCATAGGAGGTCCAGGCAACCTCACCGATCGCGAAAAGCCATTCGCGCAGAACCCGGCGCTGGAGCGCGATGGGCAACGCAAGCAGATCCCGCCAACAGAGCGCTCGTCCTTCATCCGCTTGAAGGGAGGTCAGCGCCCGGGCAGTCACATCCCGCAGATAGCGATCCTCCTCCGTCAGGATATCCACCGTCTGAAGCAGATGTTTCCTGAACGCGGGATCCCATTGCGCTTCAAGATAGGGAATGATCTGATGGCGAATCTTGTTCCTCGGGATCGCTTCCTCACGGTTTGACGCATCCTCCCGCCACGGCTGGCCGATCGCGCGAAGGTATGCGCGAAGGTCGGCGGAAGGGATATCCAGCAGGGGTCGGATGATGCGAACACCCTCGTACACCGTATCGGATTTGATTCCCGTCAGACCCGATGTTCCCGCCCCACGGGCAAGACGCAGCAAGAAGGTTTCTGCACAATCATCCGCATGATGCGCGGTCGCGATCGCGTCCAACCGCTCCTCCTCGAATGCTGTCCGGTAGAATGCCAGCCGAGCCTGCCGGGCGGTCATTTCGACAGATTGGCCGGCGGGAAGCGGTGTTTCACGTAAACGGGCGCGGAAGAGTCGGAATCGCGCGCCGCACGTTTCCGCCAATTGACGGACAAACGCCTCCTCTTCATCTGAGGCGTCCCGCAGGCCATGATTGATGTGGATGACAATATACGTAACAGGGAACGGAGGTTGGATCGACGTCAAAAGACGCAGAAGCGCAACCGAATCCGCGCCGCCGGACACGGCGACACCCAGACGGTTCACGCCGTGAAGAAGTCCCTGTTCGACCAGGTTCTTTCTGAAAGCGTGAACCGTCCCTTCCATTTCCGTTACCGCAAGATCATGATGGTTCCGTTCTCAAAGCAGCAGAGGCTGCCCGGACCGGTGATCAGGTCGGGGCGTGTCTCCGCCGAGAAGATACCGTATTGGCGCTCGCCGTTCACCGAGAAGAACTCGACCGGAAGTTTCGCCTCGAAATCGAGGGCGAGCGTCGCGCCATCCGAGATATCGATGGTGAGATGCTCGACCGCATGGCTGTCGAGATTCGCGGTCTCGATGGTTGTGAGGCAAACGTTGTCAAACAGCACATCGATCGACTGGGAGGATCCGGCCTTGTCAGAACCGCTGGTGAAACGGACGGTGTGGCTCCCGGCGGAGAGAATACCGAGATCGATCTCAACCGTCTCCCAAAGGGTGGTGAGGAACTTCGTCTCGGAAGCATAGATCAACCGCTCATCGAGATAGACCATAATCGGAGCCGGATAGGTGACCCCGCCATAGTACCGGGATTTGAAGACGAACGAGAGGATGTAATCAATCCCCTCATCGGCAACTGTGAAGGTTTGCGAGATGCTGCCGGTACTGTTCCGGAGGAAGGCGCAATGGTCACCCCACTGGGTGGCACTGGCATCATTGTTCATGAAGTAGCTGCCGCGCTTACAGATGCCGACATTGTTGTCCGCGTCGAAGGTCCAGGCCGTCAGGTTCGTGTCGAACCACGTCTTGTTCCGCTGTCCCCGTCGGTCCAGATCGGCGATCACGCCGGTCAGGGCCGGTGTGGGCTCGAAACTGCCGTCTGGCAACTCATACGGCCCGGTCTGTTCGGAGAGCGAGCGGATACGGAAGGTGCCTTCCCGGACGTGGACCGTCCCATCCAATCCCTCCGTTCCGTCTGCCCCGGAGAGGTTCAAGGTCAGGGTGCCGGCTCCGGTCTTCACCAGTTCGCCCGCATGGAGCTGGGTCGTCTTGATCTCGCCGTTCTCGCCGACGGACACCTCCGCCTCAGACCCCGAGGCGTTGATGATCGAGCGGAAGGATTGATACTGCCCCTCGTGGTCGGCCTTGAGCTCGACGTGGCCACCCGCGAGAACCAGATCGGTCCCCGATTTGAGCATCGTGTCAAGTGTGGTTCCGTCACCCACGGTGAAGTCGAAGAGGATCAGACCGCCCTCCACAATCGTTGGTCCGTTGTAGGACATCCGGGAGGAGATTTTGAATTCACCGCCATTCCGGATGGTGAGCGGACCGGGAACTCCCTCGACCGGACTGGTAATCGGATGACGGATCCGGAGACTCCGGGATTCGCCGATGTCGTAGGACATCAGGTCGAAGACCACGCCGCCCTCCAGAATCTCGATCGGCTGGGTTGCGGCGAAACTGAGGAAATCTCCCTGGTCACCGCCTTTGAGCTGGATGATCGCGTTGTCGAAACGGATGGCCGAGTTCGTCGTGTTGTAGTTGCTGGAGGGGAGTTGCGGCACAACCAGCCGCGCGCCGTCAACCACCGACAGGATGCCGTTCGCCTCAGGAATCGAATAATCGCCGTTGTTGATGTTCGCGAAGCGGACATTATCCGCCACGACGGTGACATTGCTGAGGATCAGCGAGGAGCCGTATCCGGAGATGTCCATCCATCCGATCCGAACGGTATTGGTTCCGGTGACGAATATCGTACCACCTTGTGATTTCGGGACATCGTTCATCGCCACCAGTTTCCGTATCTGTTCCTTTGTCGCAAAGTTCTTCAGAGTGATAACCGAGTGGCTTTCGAACTCAGTCGAGCCCGGCACGGCGGTGAAGAAATCGAGATATTCGCTGCTGACATCCAATACGTTGATCGTGGTCGGAACCGTTTCGGACGGTGTCGCACGCAACGTGAAGGAGTTGGGGTAGTCGCTGCTGTTCTCGATCGAGTTGTAGGCGTAGATTCTCGTATCGTGCAGAGTCAAGGCCTGTCCCGGTTTCGCGACCAATCCGGCATTGTAGGTATTGTTCTTGTACTGCTTCGATGCATAGATCGGGTTGGTGAGCGAAACGGTGTCACCATCGATGGACAAGCGGCCCATCGACTTCACCTTTGGATCGCCAAAGGCCAGCAGGGTTCCCGCGCCGATGGTGTCGGGCGAGGCCAGATCCAAGATTCCGTTTTGGCAGTAGACCATCTCGCTGATGGAGGTGTTCCCGTCCAGACGCAGGGTACCGTTCCCCTCCTTCTGGAACGCGAGCTTCCCAAGGCCTTCGTTCTCAACGATCGCGCCGCTGAAAACGGTGTCCTCTGTACCGCCGACCTTCAGTAGGACCGGTGCGTCGGCACGGTCCACGGTCACGGAACCGGATCCAGT